>CBHTUE010000009.1:0-48651 GCA_966096115.1 uncultured Phenylobacterium sp. | reverse complement strand
CACACCTATGCCGACGGCAAGGTGGTCCCGGCCGGCGAGCAGCGGTTCCCGACCGCCAAGCCGCGGTTCCTGGCCGGATCGGGCGGCCTGTTCTCCACCGCTCCGGACTACTACCGCTTCTGCCAGGCGCTGCTGCAAGGCGGCCAGCTCGAGGGCGCCCGGGTGCTCAAGCCCGAGACCGTCAAGCTGATGCGCAAGTCGGTGCTGCAGCCCGGCGTCGGCATCGACCTGTACGGACCGGTGCAGAAGGGCCTGGGCTTCGGCCTGGACTTCGCGGTCCACGAGCGCCCGGCCGAGAGCGGCCTGCCGCAGGGCCAGGACAGCTTCTGGTGGGGCGGCGCCTTCGGCACCTGGTTCTGGATCGATCCGACCAACGACATCGTCTTCGTGGGCATGATCCAGAACCTGAACGGCTCGGTCCCCGGCGCCGGCACTCCGGCCGTGCGCGACATCAGCCCCGCCGCGGTCTACGCCGCCCTCGCCGCCAAGAAGAAGGCCTGACCCCCATGCCGATTCTGCTCGCCCTGCTGGCCACCGCGACGGCCGCCACCGCCCCGGCTTACAAGCCCCCGCGCAACGCCTTCGGCCAGCCCGACTTCGAGGGGACCTGGACCAATGCGTCGCTGACCAGCCTGGAGCGCCCGGCGAACTTCAAGACCCTGACCATCCCCGAGCCCCAGGCGCAGGCGGCAGAGGCGGCGCGGGCCAGGATGATGGAGGCCGGTGGCCGGCCGATCGACCCGAAGGAAGGCGCACCGCCCAAGGCGGACGACCCCGGCGGCTACGGCGTGGTCTGGATCGACCCGGGCGCCAAGTACGGCCGCATCGGCGGCGAGGTGCGCACCTCGTGGCTGGTCGAGCCTGCGGACGGCAAGCTGCCCTACAGCCCGGCCGGCAAGGCCCTGTTCGACAAGACACTGTTCAGCGCCCGCAACAACTTCGACGGGCCCGAGGGCCGCCCGCTGGGCGAGCGCTGTATCCTGGGCTTCGGCTCCTCGGCCGGGCCACCGATGCTGAACGTGCTCTACAACAACAACTATCAGATCCAGCAGGCTCGCGATTACGTGGTCATCGTCGTGGAGATGAACCACGACGCGCGCATGATCCGATTGACGGACAAGCAGCATCCCAAGGACGCCATCCGCACCTGGATGGGTGACTCGGTCGGCTGGTGGGAGGGCGACACGCTGGTGGTCGAAACCACCAACTTCAACCCGCAGGAGAGCTTGCGCCCCTACTTCGGCGCCAGCCTGTTCCTGTCCCCCGACGCCAAGGTGACCGAACGCTTCACGCGCACGTCGAAGAGCCAGATCCTCTACGAATTCAAGGTGGATGACCCCAAGGTCTTCACCCGGCCCTGGCGCGCCCAGATGGCCCTGAACGGGACCAAGGGCCCAATGTACGAATACGCCTGCCATGAGGGGAACTACGCCCTGCCCGGCATCCTCGCCGGCGCGCGCCGCACCGAGAAGACCGGCGGCAAGACCGAGGCGGTGGACATCTCGGAGTAACGGAGCGCGACGTGTCGGATCTGGGGCTGACCCACGTCGCGTTCGCGGTGCGCGACCTGGCGGCGAGTGTCTCGTTCTACGAGAAATACGCCGCCATGCAGGTGGTGCACCGGCGCCCGTCGGGCACAGAGGGCGCCGAGGGCGGCGTCGCCTGGTTGAGCGACCTGACGCGTCCCTTCGTGATCGTGCTCATCCAGGCGCCGGGCCTGAACGACACGCCGCTGGGGCCGTTCGGACACCTCGGCGTGGCCGTCGCAAGCCGCGAGGAGGTGGACCGCCTCGCCAAGTTGGCCCGCGCGGACGGCCGCCTCGCCGGCGGCCCGAACGACTCCGGCCCGCCGGTGGGATACTGGGCCTACATCCGCGACCCGGACGGCAACACGCTTGAGGTCGCCCACGGCCAGGACGTGGCGTTCACGGTCCAGGCCGCCGTGGACGGCGGCGCGACGACCTGAGGCGCGAGGCCCAACCGGCCACCTAGTCCTTCTTGTCCTTGTCCTTGCCGCGGCCGTCCGGCTTGCCGTTCGGACGCGCGTGCTCCTGCGGGCGTGGCGGGCCCGACGCGCGCTCCTGGGCGGCCGCGCCGCGGGCGTGCTGCTCGGCGGCGCGGGCCTGATCCTGCTGCGCGCGCTGGGCGTTCTGGGCCTGCGCCTGCCGGTCATGCGCCTCTCGGGCCTGGGCCTGTTCGGCCGCGCGGCGAGCGTCGTTCTGGGCGCGAGCGTGCTGCTGGCGGTCATGGGCCGCCTTGGCCTCCGCCTGCTGCGCCTGCCGCTGCGCCCGCTGCTGGGCGTCCGCCTGCATCTGGCGACCGTGGTCCGCCTTGGCCTGGGCCTGCTGGGCCTGATGCTGCTCGCGCTGGCGGGCGTCGGCCTGCTGGCGGCGGGCCCGGTCCTCGTGCGCCTGGACCTCCCGCGCATCGTGCCGGGCCCGTTGCTGCCGGTCAGCCTCGGCGCGCTGCAGCGAAGCCCGCTCGGCCTGGGCCTGACGCTCAGCCTGGGCGCGCGCCGCGGCGTTACGCCCCTGGCGGTCGGCTGCACGCGCCTGATCCTCGCGCAGCCGCTGTTCGGCCAGCCGGCGCTGATCGTCCTCGCGGCGCGCCTGCTCGCGCTGGAGGTCGTCGCGGCGGATGTCATCACGGCTGCCGGGATCGCCGACTCGCGCCCGCCGGGCCTCGGCGCGGCGCACCTGTTCGGGCGTGAAGCGGTCCAATTCGCGGTTGCGGTCGGTCTCGCGCCACTGACGCCAGGCGCTGTCGTCGCGCGCAGCGGCCAACCAGCGGTCGGCGCCCTGGGTCACCCGCGGCGCGCGGGCCGCCCAGGTCCGTTCGTCCACCCGGGTCCGCTGCGCCTGCAGGCCGGCGCGGCGCAGGTCGCGCCCGTGGGCGTAGTAGCGCCCCGCGATCGGCGCCACGCGGCGGTACTCCTCAGCCGGCAGGTAGCGGCCCGCGGCGTCCACCACCACGACCAGGGTCCCGCCCCGGTCGTAGCCGTAGCCATAGTCGTCGTCCCGCACGAAGTACGGATAGGTCGCGCCCGGCTGGTAGTAATAGTAGCGGTACCCGTCGTCCCACGGCTCGGCGTACATCGACCAGTCGTCGGCGGTCTCCCAGGCCAGCGGTTCCTCCTCGCCGTAGGCGAAGCCGTAGTCCGGCGGCGTGTCGTAGACCGCCCGCTGCACGCCATAGGCGCGTTCGGCCCAGCGATACCCCTGGGCGGGCTCGTAGCGGGCGACCGGGGCCGGCGGCGCCGGCGGCAGCAGGCCGGCGCTGGGATCCAGCACCGCGAGGGCCGAGGGCGCGGCGGCGCTGCGCGAGCCATCGTCCTTGCAGGCGGCCAGCGTCAGCGCCACCGCCCCGGCCATGAACAGCCCCGTCTTCCAGGCCAAGCGTGTCATGTCGTGCGACCTCCTAAGGTTCGTCGTCCGCCGAGTGTCGCCGACGGACGTTGAACGCAATCAGGGTCGGTAACGTCAGGCGCCGTTCACGGTTGCCGGCAGGGGGCGGGCCCAGAGGTCCTCTCGCGCCACGCGATCGCCGCCGACCGGGCGTGGAGGAGCCCGACGCCCCACGCAAATGTCATACCTACGATTCAAAACAGTCACGAACGGAGACGGTAATTTTGACGGAACACCCATATCCGTAAGGTTTCTGACGCGTCTGTTGACGAACGCGGCAACATTCTGTCATTTCGAAAACCGCGCGCCAAACGGCGTCGTCCACAATGGATCGGGGGATCGTCCATCATGTTGTCCAGTAAGCGTCTGCTGCTGTCGTGCGTCTGCGCGGCGTCGGCTGTTTCCGGGATCGCCTACGGTCAGGCCGCGCCGGCCGGCAATCAGATCGAGGAACTGGTGGTCACCGCCGAACGGCGCGAGCAGTCGCTGCAGGACGTGCCGGTCGCCATCTCGGCCTTCACCTCGGCCCAGCGGGATCTCGTCGGGATCAACTCGATCCAGGACATGACGAACTTCACGCCCGGCCTGCAGTATTCCAGCCAGCTGGACCGCATCAGCCTGCGCGGCGTCGGCCGCCTGACAAACGTCCAGGCCGCCGATCCCGGCGTCGCCACCTATTCGGACGGCGTCTACACCTCCTCGACGGTCGAGGCCGGCAAGACGCCGATCTTTGTCGACCGGGTGGAAGTGCTGCGCGGCCCGCAGGGCACCCTCTACGGCCGTAATTCGATCGGCGGCGCGATCAACGTGATCTCCAAGCGCCCGACGAAGGAATTCTACGCGGAGGTCCGCGGCACCGCGGCCAACTACGACCGCACCCTGCTGGAAGCGGCGATGTCGGGCCCGATCACCGAAGGCCTGCGTTTCCGCGTCGCCGGCAACTGGGAGAAGCAGCGCAAGGGCTACTTCGACAACGTGGTTCCCGGCATGACCGACGAAGGCAACGTCGTCGACCAGCTGTACGGCGAGTTCCAACTCGAGTTCGACCTGGGCGAACGGCTGGACGGCTGGTTCAAGGTCGCCGCGTCCCACTGGAACAACGCGGGCGGCGGCCCTGGCGCGCGGGCGACCTACAGCCCCGGCGCCTACAACACGCAGAACCAGTACGGCACGCTGAACCTCACCTCGGTGTACGGCTACTCGGGCCGCGCCACGAACGTGATCAACAATGGCGTGCTGTCGAATCCGGCGACGGACGATCCGCGCAAGTTCGCGGCGGACACGGCCGGAAGCGTGAAGCTGGACCGGACCTACGTCTTCGCGACGCAGTGGGCCTATCACTTCGACGACTTCGACGTGAAATACATCGGCGGCGGCACGACCTATCGCTACACGCTGACCGGCGACCTGGATGGCACCGCCGTCTCCGGCTACACGGTTCCGCTGATCCCGGTGTTCATCAGCGCCGGGGCCACGCCCTGCCTCGTCGTGCCGAGCTGCGCGCCGTTGCGGGTGTCGCCGAAGTACATTTCGACCTATCGCGAGGATAAGCACTGGTTCAGCCACGAGGTGAACTTCGCCTCGACGAAGGCAGGCCCGCTCCAGTGGCTGATCGGCGGCTACACCTACTTCGAGCACTACACCCAGCCGGTCTACACCACCCTGCCGGACCAGGCGCAGCTGGCCGCGCCCAGCGGGGCCCCGGCCAACCCCAACCGGCGGGTCTTCGATAACCGGCCCGACCTGAAGGACCGCTCGTACGCCGCGTTCGGGCAAATCGACTGGAAGTTCGCGGACCAGTGGAAGACCACCATCGGCCTGCGCTACTCGGACGACCACAAGTTCGGGACCGAGTCGGCGCGAATCATCTGCTTCGCCATCGCCGCCTGCCTCGGCGGCGCGCTGCCCGAGGGGCTCGGCACCTTCACGCCGGCCATCGACATCACCGCGGCGCTGGCCGCCCCGGGCACGCCCCGGGGCACGACCGGTCCGGTGACCTTCGACTCCTTCGGCTTCGCGACGCGCCACTACAACGCGTCCTGGAGCGCGCTGACCGGCACCGCCGGCGTCCAGTGGGAGCCGGACAACGACACCATGGCCTATGGCCGCTACTCGCGCGGCTACAAGGCCGGCGGCTTCCGGGTCGGCATCGACACGACGCTGGGCGCCTTCCCTTACACCGACAAGGAGGAGACCAACGCCTTCGAGATCGGCCTGAAGAAGAACTGGCCCACGTTCCAGACCAACGTCGCCGCGTTCTTCTACGACTATAAGAACCTGCAGGCCCCGCTGACCGTGGCGAACACCTCGGGCGCCCTGGCCGTCTCGGAGTCGCGGTTCATCAACGTTCCGAAGGCCGAGAACTACGGCATCGAGTTCGAGGGCGTCTGGGCGCCCATCGACAACCTGCGGATCATCGCCAGCTACTCGTACCTCCACACGGAGATCAAGAAGCTGTCCGGCGTCGTCGATCCCGACGATCCGACCGCGTTGAACCAAAGCGCCACGCCGCTGACGCCCTACCAGTTCTGTTCCGGCGCGGGCGTGCCGACGGCCGCCAACCCGACCCTCAACCCCCTGTGCGACATCAACACCCGCTCGGTGCAGCGGCCGCAGAACCTGAAGGGCAACCGCCTGCCGAACGCGCCCGAGCACAAGGTGGCGCTGAACGGCCTCTACACCTTCGACCTCGGGCCCGGATCCCTGACCGTGTCGGCCACATACATCTGGCGCGACACTCAGTACGGCTCGCTGTTCACCCGCGGCTACAACAAGTCGCCGGCCTGGGATCAGGTGGACGGCCGCCTGGTGTGGAAAGACAAGGACGATAAGTACACGGCCATCCTGTACGTTAAGAACCTGTTCGACACGCTGGGCTACGACGGCGGCGCCTCGGCTTCCCGCGGGGCCTTCCAGCGCTCGGGCAGCCTGCCCGTGGCGGTGGGCAACGTGTCCGGCGTCTCCGGCCTGACCAGCACCTATCCCATCACGCCGCCGCGCACCTACGGGGTGGAACTGCAATACCGGTTCTAGAAGGACCCATCTGATCTGCACCGCGAGCGCCCCGGCTTCGGCCGGGGCGTTTTCGTTTTTGGCGGCGGCGACTCAAACAGCCCGCCGCCATCCCGAAACTTCAAAAAATTCCGCTCCTGCCGTTGCCCAAATCCGACAGTTCTCTCGAAAAGAGCAGCTTTGTGGCCGCGCCGTGTTGACGTGGGCGTCACCATACGGCCTCTTCGAGAAACGCGAGCGTCGGTAAGGCGCCATTGAAACGGACTTGGGGGAACTACAATGCTTTCCAGGAAGGCTATTCTGCTGTCGTGCGTGTTCGCCGCGACGGCCACATCCGGCGTCGCCTACGCACAGGCTGCGACGCCGAGCTCCACCAACGAAATCGAAGAACTGGTAGTCACCGCCGAAAAGCGCGAGCAGTCGCTGCAGGACGTGCCGGTCGCCGTGTCGGCCTTCACCGACGAGCGCCGCGAACTGGTCGGCATCAACTCGGTGCAAGACCTGACCAACTTCACGCCCGGCCTGTCGTACTCAACCAACAACGACCGGATCGCGCTGCGCGGCATCGGCCGCTTCTCGAACAACCGCTCCGTCGAGGGCGGCGTGGCGATGTACAATGACGGGTTCTACACCTCGTCGGTGACGGCCTTCGCCCAGTCCACCCTGTTCCTGGAGCGCACGGAAGCGCTGCGCGGACCGCAGGGCACCCTGTACGGCAAGAACGCCATCGGCGGTGCGCTGAACATCATCTCCAAGCGCCCGACCGACGACCTCTACGCCGAGCAGCGCCTGGGCTACGGCAACTACGATTCGAAGACGGTCGAAGGCGCGGTCTCCGGCCCGCTGTTCCTCGGCACCCGCGGCCGCCTGGCCTATTCGTGGAGCAACATCGGCAAGGGCGAGTTCCACAACCTCAACCCGAACGGCAAGGACGAGGGCAACCGCGGCACCTTCTGGACCGTCGAAGGCCAGTTGGACGGCAAGGTGGCTGACGACAAGCTGGAGTGGTGGGCCAAGGCCTCGACCACCGAGTGGCACACCCTGGGCCGCGGCCCCGGCGGCCGCACCACCATCACTTACGGCCTGCGCGACAACCTCAACCCCATCACCGCGACCCTGACGCCGAACGCCGCGAATTTCGGCCTCTCGAACCAGGCGCCCGGCAACACCTGCCAGTTCTGCTTCGACACCGACGACGGCAACTATATCAGCCTGGAAAGCAGCACCTATACGATCAACGCGGTGCTGCACCTCGACACGTTCGACGTGAAGTACATCGTCGGCCAGACCTACTACGACTACCGCCTGCAGACCGACCTGGACGGCACCTCGCGCCAGGCGCCGTTCCTGCTGCCGATCCCGGCGCGCGGCCCGACCACGGCGCTGATCCCCGGCCAGACCGTCAACGTTCCCTACTTCCCCCGCCAGCATAACCAGTACGAGGAAGAGGTCTGGTGGTTCTCGAACGAGCTGAACTTCACCTCGACGGGCAACGGCCCGGTCCAGTGGTTGCTCGGCCTCTACCAGTACCGCGAAGGCTCCAACTACACGCTCTCGGACGCCCGCTTCCCCGATGACGCGCGCTTCGAGACGCCGACCAGCCAGACCGGCGCGGCCATGGCGCCGAACCTGGACCGCCGCTACGCCTACGGCACCTCGCAGAACCGCAACGAGTCCTACGCCACCTTCGGCCAGGTCGACTGGCAGGCGACGGAGCAGTTCAAAGTCACGGCCGGCCTGCGCTACACCTACGACCGCAAGGCCTCGTTCGAAGGCGCCCGACTGCTCTGCATCTATACGGCGGCGTGCCCGATCAGCACCCTCACCCGCCGTCCCGTCGACAACACGGACGCGTTTTCGCCGGGCTTCTCGGTCATCAACGGCGTGCCGACGGTCGACCCGTCCGTCGTCGGCGGCGTGGCGGGCATCTATACCGACCCGACCACCGGCATCCGCCACCGCCAGTTGAAGAACAACTGGAGCGCGGTGACCGGCACCCTGGGCCTGGACTGGAAGCCGGACCCGGACACCCTGGCCTATGCCAAGTATTCGCGCGGCTACAAGGCGGGCGGCTTCAACTCCGGCACGACGACCCTCAACACTTTCGTCACGACCGGCAAGGAAGAGATCAACGCCTACGAGGTCGGCCTGAAGAAGACCTTCGGCGGGCGCCTGCAGGTCAACACCTCGGTGTTCTACTACGACTACAAGAACATCCAGGTCCCGGTGTCGTTCTTCAACACGACCCTGGCCGCCAACCAGACCCTCTTCGTGAACCTGCCCAAGGCTCGGAACTACGGCGCCGAGATCGAGACGGTGTGGCAGCCGATCGACCACCTGCAGATCCTGGCGAACTACTCCTACCTGAACGCCAAGGTCCGCCAGGGCTGCTGCTATCAGGACCCCGAGGACCCGCGCGCCCTGCAGCCCGAGGCCAAGGTGGCCGGCTACACGGGGCCGATCCCCGCGACCGGATCGCTGAACCAGGACCTCAAGGGCCAGACGCTGCCGTCCTCGACGCCACACCGCTTCACGGTCAACGCCAACTACACCTGGGAAACCGACCCGGGCAGCATCTCCGCCTCGCTGACCTACGTGTGGCGGGACTCGACCTACTACTCGGTGTTCAACCGCTACTATAACAAAGCGAAGAGCTACGGGCAGACCGACGCCCGACTGCTGTTCAACGACAAGAAGGGCAAGTTCACGGCGATCGCCTACCTGAAGAACGTGTTCGACACCCGCGGATCGGCCGGCATCAGCGGCACCCGCATCAACAGCATCACGGCCGCGCAGCCGAACTTCGGCTTCGTGAACCAGACGGTCTCGTACGTCCTGCCCCGCACCTACGGCGTGGAACTGCAGGTCCGCTACTAGCCGGCGTCAGACCGCGACGACCAGGCGCCCCGGCCACAAGCCGGGGCGCTTTCTTTTTTGGGCGGTTCCGCCCTACGGCGGCTGACTAGCGGCAGCCCGCGATGATCCGCTCCAGCTCCTCCAGCCGCTGCTGGCGCAGGATTCGGCCGGCTGCCAGCAGTTGATAGCGGTCGGCGGCGCCGCCGGCCGAGCGCAGGGCCGCCTCGGTGTCCGGATACCGTGGCGCCGCGCCCAATCCCTTGGGCACACAGGCCTTGGGCGCCGGCGCTGGCGGCGCCGGCGGCGCGGGGCGAATGATGATCAGTGGCGGCTGCGCCGGGGCCGGGGCCGGTGGGGGCGGCGCCGGCAGCGGCTTCTTGCGGCCGATCGTCTGGCAGCCGGCAAGCGCCAGCGCCGTGACGAGGACCAGCAGTGTCGCCCGTCCAGGCCTCATCGCTTCAGGTTCGACAGCACCGCCCGGTCGGCGCTCTCCATACGGGCGCAGGCGTCGATGCCCTCGGGTTCCTGCTCCAGCAACTGCTTGGCGCCGTCCGGGGTCTTGCCGGCCGCGGCGTACTTGGCCTCCATCAGCCGGCGCGCGTCGCCGGCGGCATGGCAGGCGGCCAGCTCGGTGCGCAAGGAGGACTGGGCCCGGTCAGCGCCCTGGGACAGCTCGGCGATGCGCGCTTCATAGCGGGCCCGTCTGGCCTCCCAGCCGGCCGAACTCACGCCCAGCGCGACGGCCAGGGCCAACGCCACCGATGTGGCGATCGGGCCGGTCACGGGGCTCATCAGGGCCTGTCTCAAGAAACTCAGCATACGCGTCCCCGAACGTCCCCCGCCCCCCAAGGAAAACGCTCTCGATACAAGGTCTCGGCAGCGACTTGCGATCGCTTCAGGGGGCCATTGAGGCGGCTAACCGGCGCAAGTCAACGGCGCCGCTGTGGCGTTTTCACGACCCTTGAGGCGAGTGCGGCTCCCGCAGGAGGCGAGGATGGCCCCGTCCAGCGGGCGATGGCGAAGAGCAGCTCGGCCATTTCGATCGGTTTGCGCACGACGCCTTCGAACACGTCCAGCGCGGCCTCGTCGCCGGCGGTGATGTCGGCCGAGAAGGCCAGCATCGGCGTGGCCTGGTTCAGGCCCGCCTCGCCGCGGATCGCGCGCGCCGCCGTCCAGCCATCGACCCCGGGCATGCGCAGGTCCATCAGGATGAGCTGGAACTCCTGCATGCGGCTGACCGCGATCGAGGCCTCGCCGCCGTCCGCCGTCGTCAGGGCCACGCCCAGCGGGCTGAGCAGCGACCGGATCAGCTCACGGTTGGCGGCGTTGTCGTCGACCAGCAGGATCTTCAGGCCCTGGAAGGCCGCCAGGTCCAGGTTCGCGCCCTCCGCCTCGACCTCGGCCTCGGCGGCCGGGGCGGGGATCTCGAACCAGAACGTCGACCCGACGCCCGGCGTGCTCTCTACGCCGATGCGGCCGCCCATGGCCTCCACCAGCCCCTTCGAGATCGCCAGCCCCAGGCCGGAGCCCGCGTGGGCCCGGTTCACGGCGGCGTCGACCTGGCTGAACCGCTGGAACAGCAGCGCCTGCGCGTCCGCATCCAGGCCCGGCCCGGTGTCGGCCACCCGATAGCCGAGCCGGCCGGCGCCCGCGTCGTAGCCGGCGCGCACGACCACTTCGCCGGCCCGCGTGAACTTCACCGCATTGCCCACCAGGTTGATCAGCACCTGGCGCACCCGGTCGAAGTCGGCGGTCACGTGCGCCGGCAGGTCGGCCTCGACGAACCGCAGCGCCAGGCCCTTCTCCGCCGCCTGGGCGCTGAACAGGTCGGCCACATCGCGTCCGCACTGTCGGGGCGAGGCGACCTGCGGCTTCAGCTCCAGCCGGCCGGCCTCGAGCTTCGAGAAATCCAGCACGTCGTTGACCAGGGCCAGCAGGCTGCGGCTGGCCGCCAGCACGCGCGCCGCATAGCGTCCCGCCTCGTCGCCCAGATCCTGCTCGGCCAGCAGCGAGGCGAAGCCCAGGATCGAGGTCAACGGCGTGCGGATCTCATGGCTCATGTTGGCCAGGAATTCGGACTTCACCCGCGACGCCTGTTCGGCCTCAGCCAGGGCGGCGGCCAGTTCGCGGGCGCTGCGACGGCGGTGCTGGTGCATGGCCGCGATCTGCAGGCCCAGGCCCGTGCTGGCGGCCACGAACACCTGCAGCAGGATCAGCCGTCCCGTCCAGCCGTCGGCCGCCAGAGTGATCGGCCCCACGCCGGCGAAGGTGAAGCCCATGGCCACGGCGGCCGTCGCCATCACCACGATGGCCGCGCCCAGCAGTTCCAGCACCATGGCGGCCGCCAGCATCGCCATCGGCGCCAGGAACAGCAGCGGATAGGCGCTCTGGGCGAAGATCGCGATCTGCAACAGGACGACACCCACGACCGTCGCCAAGCCGACCCAGGTCAGCGGTCTCTCGTCGAGATAGAGCCGCCAGTCGGCCAGCACGGATAGGCACGGGACCAGGATCAGCAGCCCCAGGAGGTCGGCCATCATCCACACGATCAGCTCGGTGACGAAATGGCCGCCGTGCATCACGCCCACGTAGGCCGAGGCCAGGAATGCGGCGACGAACGAAGCGCCCACCGCCACGACCCCGCCCCAGGCCAGGTCGGCCATGCGGCTGGGGTCGAACCTCCGCCGCAGGAGGCGCGGGATACCCAGCCCGCAGATGGCGATCTCGAGGCTGTTGCAGGCCGTCAGCACCAACGCCTTGGTCAGGCTGTCGCCCACGGCCAGGTCGGCGCCCAGGTTGCCCGCCGTCGCGGCCAGCATCCAGACCCACCAGCGGTCCCGGCGGCCGCGCAGGACGCACGTCACCGCCAGCGCGTTCCCGGGCCAGATCGGGGCGGCCTGTCCGAGGTCCCGCGGCGCCCACAGCGCCGCATAGGATATCCCCATCACCACCGCGGCCAGCAGCGCGGCCCACACGAACGTGCGCCACGCCAACGCTGGCGTTCGGGCAGGCGCTGCGGCGTCTGGGCTCATGGGCGGCTAGCTGTGTTGTCGCCGGCTGTCTGCCGGTAAACGGCGCCCATTATCCGGCGCGGCGCATCGTCGCAACCCCACCGGCGAAGTGGGGATTCAGCGGCTGCGCGCCCGCACCAGGCAGACGCCGCCCTTGGCCTGGCGCGCCGCGCAGTATCGGCTGGCCGCCTCGCTGCTGGGGAAACCGCTGACCACCGCGCGGTACCAGGTGCGTCCGGCGACGACCGCCTGTTCCGTCGCGTGCGGCTGACCATCGTCCAGCTTCGCCAGGGCCGCATTGGCGGAGGCCTGGTCGGGGAACGACCCGATCTGCACGCTGACGCCGCCCGCGATCTGGGTCGCCGCCATCGGCGCGGGCTTCAAGGGCGGCGCGGGCTTCAGGGACGGCGCAGCCTTCGGAGGCGGGCTGGGCTTCGTCATCTTCGGCGGCGGGGCCGGCGCGGCAGGCGGCGGCGCGGCGGCGGCGGGCGCGACCGCCGCGCTCGGCGACGGCGGCGTCCCGTCAGCCTGCACGACCTTCACGTCGCTGGCCTGGAACGGCCCCTTGAACTTGCCGTCGCAGGCGGCGCGCCACGCGTTGTCCAGCGCCGTACCGGCGTCCGGCGTGCGCCATTCGGTCTCCGCCGCACGCAGCACCCGGCGTTCCCCAAGGAGATTGCGCTGCGGATAGCCCGTGGTGTCGCCCAGCTTCACCCGGTGGCCGACGCAGTCGGCGTTGAGCGACACGTGCCAGGACAGCGCCCCGGTGCGGGCATAGGTCTCGCCGTTCAGCGCCTCGGCGCGGATCACCACGCGCGGTCCCTGGCCGGGGGCCGCCGGGAACGTCGACACCACCGCCGTGATCGCCTGCGGCGTCACCGCCACCACCCGCTCCGGCGTGATGTCGGTCTCACGCTGCAGCCAGGCCAGGAGCGTGTCGTGGTCCAGCGCCCGGGGAAACGACGGCCCGTCCTGCGCAAAGGCCGGCGCGCCGGCCAGTCCAACCGCGCCCACGACGGCCAGCCACAACCCTGCCCGCATACGCCTCGCCCCTCACTCCGTCCCGGCGGCGAGCCTGTTCGTGAACCCGCCCCGTGGCAAGCGCCGCGTCTGCCACGTGTCGGGGATCGCCCACAACATTTTCCGCCCGCCCGCGTTCTGATAACGCGTTCGCCAAGCCCCCAAAATGGGTAGGCGAGGCGTAGCCTTTCACAGGCTTAATAAGGTGGGCCCTCGAATCGGGAGATTTAGGGTCCAGTTACGGAAGCGCCTGTAGTGTTAATGCGCCGCGGGGCCAAGGGGGTCTCCGTCGCGCCGGGAGTGGGAACTTGGGTAAGGCGTCGGACCGGACCTTCCGAAGCCTGCGCGGTCTCGAGAAGACCGCCTCGACCAGCCGTGTCCTGAACCTGGCCGCGCTGGCCACCCGAAACGCCGGCAACCCCGAGCACGAGAAGAACCCCTTCTTCGCGGCGGCGACGCTGAACGGCGCGGTGATCGTGCGCCACCGCCTGCGCGACCAGGAGCGCGAATCGTTCGACCGCCTGCGCTACACGGCCATCAAGCTGATAATTCCGTTTGAGCGCTCCGACCTGGGGCTCGGCGGCCGCTCGGTGTTCGTCGCCGAGCGCGGCTGGCTGGACGCCTTCGAGGAGCTGCGCGGCGAGGCGCCCGACCTGCCCCGCGATATCGCCGTGCTCGAGGCGATCGACGAGCTGCCGTCCCTCGATCCCTTCCTGCTGCGCGAGCACATGAAACGGCGCGGCTTCGACATCAGCCCAAGCCACTTCGAGATCTCCGCCCCGGACCTGGCGCGCATGCAGCGCTTCGTGGGCTCCGAGATCGCCAAGCTGATCGAGCTGGCCTATCGCGACGCGCCGGGCATGGAGGAGAACACCACCCGCCTGGTGGAGGCCCTGCTCTCGGCGCGCACCGACGACCGGCTCGAGCCCCTGCGCCTGACGCTGCGGCTGGAGAAGGAGAACTACAAGGAGGGGATCTTCGCCTGGAAGGGCTTCCTCTACTACAAATGGGTCCTCAACAGCCTCTGGGGAAACCTGCGCGACGTGTTCGCCGAGCTGGGCCGCGTGCGCGTTATCGGCCCGATCGATTCCGAGACCGCCGCCGAGCTGGAAGCCACCAAAGGCCGCCTGCGCCAGAAGATGGAGCGGCAGGTGAAGATGGTGATGAACCACCTCAACACCTACGACGAGGTGTTCTCGCAGCTGACCACCGAGGGCAATGCGGTCGCCTTCCGCGACTTCCTGCTGAAGTCGCCCGAGATGTTCCTGTCGCTGGGCGAAGGCTGCGGTCTGGTCAGCCACATCGCCACCTACTGGCGCTACCAGTTCCCACGCGGCCGGCCCCTGGCCGCCAACGTGCTGCAGCTGATGGACGTGCTGCAGGACTTCGAAGCCAGCCTCGGCGTCGAAACCCCGGAGCAGCAGGCCGCGGCCGAACGGATGGCCCACCAGCAGCATATGGGCTAGGCGCCCAACTCCGCTTCCACGGTGCAGACCAGCCCGTCCGGGCGGAATTCCAGGCGCACGGTTCCGCGCAGTTCCTCCGCCAGCCCCTGCTCCAGCATCCGCGCCCCGAACCCACGCCGCGCCGGCGGGACCACCGGCGGCCCGCCGCTCTCCGTCCAGGTCAGGCGCAGCACGCCGCCGTCCAGGCTCCAACGCACCGCCACCTTGCCGCCGCGGCCCGACAAGGCGCCGTACTTCACGGCGTTGGTGGCCAGTTCGTGCATCGCCAGGCCCAGGGCCACCGCCGTCTTCGGCTCCAGGTCGACGCTCGGCCCCTCGGCGCTCAGCCGGCCGTCGCCGGGGTCGTGCGGAGCCGTGGCCACGGCGATGATCTGGTCGATGCGGGCGGCTTCCCAGCTCTGCTGGGTCAGCACGTCGTGCGCCGCCGCCAGCGCCGACAACCGCCCCTCGAACGCCTCGCGGACCGGCTTGGGCGTGTCGCCGCGCAGCGACTGCCAGGCGATCGCCTGCACGATCGCCAGCGTGTTCTTCACCCGGTGGTTCAGCTCGTTGATCAGCAGCCGCTGGTGCTGCTCGGACACCTTGCGCTCGGTGACGTCCATGTTGGTGCCGACCATGCGCAGCGGGGTCCCGTCGGAACGGTAGAGGAACCGCGCCGCCCCCTCGATCCAGCGCACCGCGCCATCGGGCCGCCGGATGCGGAAGTCGAAGTCCAGCCGCTCCTGCCGCGCGGCCATGGCGGCCGCCATCTCCGCCTCCATGCGTTCGAGGTCATCCGGCAGCACCTGCTTGCGCCAGCCGTCGATGTCGCCCTGGAAGGTCCCCGCCTCCAGGCCGAACATCTGCTCCTCCTCGCGCGTCCAGACGATCTTCCCTGAGGGGATGTGCCAGTCGAAGATGCCGATGGCGTGGGCGCCAACCGCCAGGTCCAGCCGCTGCTGGCTGCGCCGCAACGCCCGTTCCGCCTCGGCCCGGTCGGTGATGTCGTCCAGCGAGACGCCGATCCCCTCCTCGCCCAGAGGCGAGATCCGCACCTCCACCGTGCGGCCGGCCCGCATCGCCGAGGGGGCAGTGAGTCGGCCCGGCTTGCGCTCGCGCATCACCCACTGCAGCAGCCGGCCGAACTCGGTGTCACGGCCCGGCGGATACAGGTCCCACAGGTTCTGCCCCAGGATTTGGCCCCGCGTCGTCCCGAAGAAGGTCTCGGCCGAACCGTTGAACATCACGATCCGCCAGTCGCGATCGACCGCGTAGTAGGCGTCGCTGATGCTCTCCAGCACCGCCGCCAGTCGCGCGTCCGCCAACGGATCCGGCGCGCGTTTCGGTCGAGGTTTCTTCAAGGTTTTCCTGCGACTGTGGCGGCCGATGGAGGCGATCAAGCCACAGCCCGCGCTGGACGTCACGACGGAACCCGACGCTCGGTCTTGTGAGCGGGCGGCCCCAGCGTCCATAACAACCCCCACTTGCGGTCCCGCAGGCCACGGGGGACGTGTGATTCCGCCCAACGAGCGTAGCGTCGACCAGGCGCAGAACCGCCAGATCGCCGAGATGCTGGACAGCTTCGGCGAGGGTTTCATCGCGTTCGACGCCGACTGGCGGATCACCCACTGCAACCGCCTCGGCGCGGCGCACTATGGCCTGGCGCCGCAGGACCTGATCGGCGCCGTCGCCTGGACGGTGACCGGCATGGCCGAGGACGAGGCGCTGCGCGAGTTCCTGGAGCGGGCGCGGACCGCCGGGACCGCCATCGAGGCCGAGACCCCCTCGGAGATCCAGTCCAAGCGCTGGTACTACCTGCGCGCCTTCCCGCTGCAGGGCGGCGTCGGGCTCTCGTCGCGCGACGTCACCGAGCGGGTCGAGCAGACCCGCCGCGAGCGCGAACAGGCCGCCCGCCTGGAGCTGGCGCTGGCCACGGCGGGCTTCGGCGACTGGCGCTGGGATCCGGACACCGACATGGTCGACCTGTCGCCGCGCGCCGCCGAGATGGTCGGGGTGCCGCCGGGCGAGGTGATGACCTGGACCGAGCAGCTGGACTACCTGCATCCGGACGATCGGGAACGCGCCCAGGAAGCGGTCGTTCACGCCCTGACCACCGGCACGCTCTACGAGATCGAATACCGCTTCACGCGCCCGGCGGACGACGTCGAGCGGTGGATGATGGTCCGCGGCCAAGGTCAGTACGACGAGCAGGGCCAGCCCACCGGCATGCACGGCGTGCTCACCGACGTCACCGAGCAGAAGGCCGAGGCCGCCCGGGTCGCCGCCGACCGGGCGCAGCTGGCCGAGAGCGAGCAGCGTTTCCGCGCCATGGCCGACAGCGCCCCCTCCCCCGTCTGGGTCACCGACGAACGAGGCGGCCTGGAGTTCGCCAACCAGGCGTTCCAGACACTGGCGGGCCGATCGATGCCGGACCTGCAGGGCGACGGCTGGATCGGGATTCTGCATCCCGAGGACCGCGCGCGCATCGCCGCGTCGCGGGCGATCACGAGCGCTTCGCGGTCCGCCAGTTCCTGGGAGGCCCGATTCAAGATCAACGGCGAGTGGCGCTGGATGCGCACGGCGTCCTCGGCGCGCTTCGACGAGACCGGCGTCTTCCGCGGCTATGTCGGCATGGCCATGGACGTGACCGACACCCGCCGCGCCGAGGAACGCCAGACCCTGCTCATCAACGAGCTGAACCACCGGGTGAAGAACACCCTGGCCACCATCCAGTCGCTGGCCCGCCAGACCCTGCGCGAGGGGGTTTCGCCGCGCGACGCCCGCGAGCGCCTGACCGAGCGGCTGCTGGCGCTGTCGGCGGCCCACAACGTACTGACCCGCGAGAACTGGGAGGGCGCCGACCTGGCCGAGATCGCCCGTGAGGCGGTGCGCCCGTACGACGACACCGGCGTCCGCATCGAGACCTGCGGCCCGCCGGCCCGCCTCGCGCCGCACGTCGCTCTGGCGGTGTCCATGGCCCTGCACGAGCTGGCCACCAATGCGTTGAAGTACGGCGCCCTCTCCGTGCCGGAGGGCCATGTCGCGCTGGCCTGGACCCTGGCCGCCAGTGGCGACGCCATCGACCTGTCCTGGCGTGAGCGGGGCGGCCCGCCGGTCTCGCAGCCCGCCGCCACCGGCTTCGGCTCACGCCTCCTGGCAGGCCTCGCGGGCGAACTCGGCGCGCCGGCCGATATCCGCTACGACCCCGCCGGCCTGATATGCCGGCTGAGGGCGCCCACGGCCTGAGGCCTACGCCGCGCGGGCGGCGCGGACGAAGAGGCGGCCGACGCGCTGCAGCAGTTGGTCGTCCTTGAACGGCTTGGACAGGTAGTCCTTCGCCCCCAGCTTGATGGCCCGGCTCACGTCCTCGGCGGCGTTGCGGGCGGTCAGCACCATGGTCAGCGTCTTGTTGGTCAGGCCGTTGGCCTGCATGTGCGCCAGCACGCCGAAGCCGTCCATGTGCGGCATGTTCAGGTCCAGCACCATGGCGTCGGGCCGGAAGTCGGCCATCTTCTGGATCGCATCCAGCCCGTCGCGGGCGCCGCGCACCTCGTAGTCGGCGATCGCCAGCCGCGTCATGATCAGTTCGATCAGGAACGGGTCGTCGTCCACGACCAGCACGCGGCGCCGGCGGGGTTCAGCAAACGACGGCATGCGTCTCTTCCTTGTCGTCGGCGTCCGTCCACTGGGTGGCCCGGGCGATGATGGCGTACATCTCGAGGGGGGCGATCGGCTTCCTGACGACGCCGTCGAAAGCGTCCAGGTCGCCATCGCCGGCGATATCGGCGTCGGCGGTGAAGGCCATCACCGGGATGTCCTGGTTCGGCCCGGGCGCCTCGCGCAGGCGGGCCAGGGTCTGGTGGCCGTTCATGCCCGGCATCCGCAGGTCCATCAGCACCACGTCCACCGGGAACTGCCCCAGCCGTTCCACGGCCTCCAGGCCGCAGCTCGCCTCGGTGACATCACAGCCAGCCGCCTCCAGCACCTTGCGCGCCAGCTCGCGGTTAACCTGGTTGTCGTCGACCACGAACACTCGCGTGCCGTCGATGGCCGCGATCTCGCCGTGCTCGTCGCTGCGCTCCGGCAGGTTGGCTTCCGGGATCGGCAGGGTCAGGCGGAAGGTCGAGCCCTCGCCCACATGGCTGTCCAGGCCGACCGAGCCGCCCATGGCCTCGCTGAGGCCCTTGCAGATCGCCAGCCCCAGGCCAGTCCCGCCGTGACGGCGCGTCATCGACCCGTCGATCTGGGTGAACCGCTGGAACAGCAACGCCTGGGCGTCGGCGTCCAGCCCTGGCCCGGTGTCCGAAACCTCGATCGTCACCGTGTCGTCGGCCCGGCCGGGCAACACCCGCACGGCGACGGCGCCGGTCTCCGTGAACTTCACCGCATTGCCGATCAGGTTGACCAGCATCTGCCGCAGCCGCTCTGAATCGATCATCGACACCCGCCGCAGCAGGCAGGGATCGGCAACGAACTGGAGGGACAGCCCCTTGCCTTCGGCCTGGGTGGCGAAGACGCCGAGGGTCTCGCGACAGACTTCGACCACGTCGGTCGGACGCTGCCGGATCTCGATCAGCCCGGCCTCCAGCTTCGAGAAGTCCAGGATGTCGTTGACGATCGCCAGCAGGGCGTTGCCCGCCCCGGCGATGCGGCTGACGTACGCCGCCGCCGCGCCGCTCAGCGACGGGTCTTCCCGCAGGAGGCTGGTGAACCCGACCACCGCGGTGAGCGGGGTGCGGATTTCGTGGCTCATGTTGGCCAGGAACTGCGACTTCACTTCGGTGGCAGTCTCCGCCTCCGCGCGGGCTGCGGCCAGGGCGTTCTCCTGCTCGACCTGCAGGCTGACGTCGCGCACAACGTCGAGGAAGCCGGTCGGCTCGCCACTCTCCGGGTCGGTCAGCAGGGTGGGGCTGGATTCCCACCACAGCCACTCGCCGCTCATGCCGTCCATGCCGCGCCAGCGCACGCGCTTGGGCGGATGGCCGTTCAGCATGCGACCGAACACCCGGGCGACTTCCTTGGCGTCGTCGGGGTCCATGTGCTCGCTGAAGTGCCTGCCGACCAGGTCCTCGGGCTGCCAGCCCGACCGGGTGACGGCGCGGCTGACGTAGCTGACCCTGCCGGTGACGTCGGTCATCAAGATCATGTCCGAGGTGTTCTCGGCGATCAGCCGATAGAGGGCCTCGCTCTCGCGCAGCGCGGCTTCCGCCTCGCGCTGCTCGGTCTTGTCCTGAACCTGGGCGACATAGTGCTTGGGCGTGCCGTCGGCGTTGCGCACCATCGACACAGCCAGGTGCACCCAGATGATCCGGCCGTCGGCGTGGATGTAGCGCTTGTCCAGGCGGTAGCTCTCGATCGCGCCCTTGGTCAGCTGCTGCAGCAGGCTCAGGTCGGCGTTCAGGTCGTCGGCATGGGTGATGCTCTGGAAGTCCAGGTTCAGCATCAGGGCTTCGGGGATGCCGACGATGCGGCAGAGGGCCTCGTTCACCCGCAGGAAGCGGCCGTCCAGCCCGACCAGCGCAAAGCCGCTGGCCGCGTGGTGGAACGCCGTCTCGAACAGCTCCGACTGTTCGCGCGCCCGCTGAGCGAGCGCCTGCTCGTCCGTCACGCCTCCGGCCTCAACTGACCCCACCAACCATCTCCAGGCAGCCGCCGAGGGTCGGGGCCGTGTCGCCACGCACCCTGCCTCGAAATCTGATGACGTTGAGTTAACGGCCCCGATCCGACAGGCGACGAAACGCCGCGAATTCAGTCGGCTAGCCGCACGCCGGCGACTTGCGGCGTATCAGCCGCAGGCGCGTTGGCCGGCCTCGACGCCGCGTCCCTTTGCGGCCGCCGCGATGGCGCCCGCCAGCTGCTGCGGATTGATCGGCTTGCGGATCACGCCGTCGAACATGTCGAGCCCATTGGGGCCGCCGAGATCGCCGGCCGGCTCGCCGATGTCGGCGTCGGCGGTGAAGGCCAATACGGGGACGTCCCGGTTGGGTCCTGTCTGCGCGCGCAGCCGGCGCAGCGCTTCGCGCCCGTCGATGCCAGGCATGCGCAGGTCCATCAGCACGACGTCCACCGCCGCGCCCGCCAGCAGCGACAGGGCCTGAGCGCCGCCCTCGGCGTCGGTCACCCGCGCGCCGAATGCCTCCAGGATGCGTCGTGCGAGCTCGCGGTTGGTGGGATTGTCGTCCACGACCGTCACCGCCAGGCCGGCGATCGAGGCCATCGCGTCCTCGTCCGGCGCCGCGTCCAGCGTCGCCACCGCCGCGCAGGGCAGGGTCATGTGGAACACCGAGCCCTCACCGGGCGCGCTGGTCACCCCGATCGTCCCGCCCATGGCCTCGACGAGGCCTTTGCAGATCGCCAGCCCCAGGCCCGTGCCGCCGTGCTTGCGGGTGGTCGAGCCGTCGATCTGGTTGAAGCGCTGGAACAGCCGGTCGCACTGCTCGGCGTCCAGGCCCGGCCCGGTGTCGGCGACCGCGAACCGCAGGCTGCCCTCCGCCGCCGGCGCGATGCTGAGCGCCACGCGCCCGGTCTCGGTGAACTTCACCGCATTGCCCGCCAGGTTCACCAGCACCTGCCGCAGCCGGTCAGGGTCGACCATCACCGTCCCGGGGATACCGGCGGCCAAGTCCAGGGAGAGCTCCAGCCCCTTGGCCGCCGCCGGCGTGGCGAACAGCGCCAGGGCCTCGCGCGCGATCTCGCCCACGTCGGTCGGCTGCGGCCGGATCTCGACCCGGCCGGCCTCCAGCTTGGAGAAGTCCAGGATGTCGTTGACGATGGTCAGCAGCGCCGACCCGGCGGCGGCGATCCGCTGCACGTAGCCTTGGGACACCTCGTCGAGGCCGCGGGTCTCCAGGAGCCCGGTGAAGCCCAGCACGGCCGTCAGCGGCGTGCGGATCTCATGGCTCATGTTGGCCAGGAACTGGGACTTCACCGCCGTCGCCGCCTCGGCCTGGGCGCGGGCCTCGAACAGGGCCTCCTCCTGGGCCACCTGCTCGGAGATGTCGCGAACGACGTCCAGGAAGCCGACCGGCTCGCCGGTGATCTCGTCCCAAAGCCGGCTCGGCACCGACTCCTGCCAAATCCACTCGCCGGTGATCTTGTGCCTGGCCCGCCAGCGCAGCCGCGCGCAGTCGCCGCCGGGCGTCTGGCCCATCAGGCTCCTTCGCATATTCGCGTCGTCATCCGGATGGATGTAGGGCGTGAAGCTCTGGCCCAGCAGGTCTTCCGGTTCGAAGCCGAACTTGCGGATCGACGGGCTCATGAAGGTGATTTTGCCGTCGTTGTCCGACAGGGCGATGATGTCGGCGGTCTTCTCGGCGATCTGGCGGTAGCGCGCCTCGCTGTTGGCGATGGCAATCTGGGCCTCGCGGCGGACCGTCGCGTCGCGGAACACGTTGACGAACCCATCCGGTCGACCGTCTGCGTTATAGGTGAGCGTCGGGTTGCCTTCGATCCACAGCTCGCCGCCGTCGGCCTTCAGGAACCGGTGCTGGCGGTCGGCGGCCTCGTCCAACTCGCCTGTCAGCAGGGCCGCCAGATTGGCGGCGAAATGCGCGCGGTCCTCCGGATGGATCAGCTGCAATCCGGTCGTGCCCACGATGTCTGCAGGGTCGTAGCCATAGTTGCGCAGGGACGGCGACGCGTAGGTGACGATACCTCTGCGGTCGACCCGCACGAACACGTCGGTCGTATTCGCGGCGATGAAGTCCAGCATCGTCTCGCCGCCGGCCGATGGTTCCGCCAAGGTCTCACCCCTCGGGCGCCCAGTGCGCCCACAGACCCTGTTCTTTGGCAGACCCAGGTTACTCCCGGTTTACCGCCGCCCCGCCTCGACCGCCGTCAGGCCAGCAGGTCGCGCAGCTTGCCCACCGTGTTCCAGTTGCGCGCGGTGCCCCTCACCTTCAGCCGCCGCTCGATGAGGCTGTTGGAGAGTTTCGAGACCCCCGCGCCCTGCGGGAACCAGATGTAGAGGCAGCCCGGCCCACGCCGCACCTCCTCGCCCATCACGCAGCCGGGCGCGAGGCTCTCCAGGTCCCCCTGCGGCTCGCCGCTGAGGAACATGGCCATCAGCCGGCTTGGTTCCTCCGTGGCCTGCCGCGGGAACGGGTTGGCGGCGATCACCGCCTCCAGCTCGGCCAGGTCGCGCACCATCACATCGGTCGCCACGCCGATCTCCTTGAGGATCGCCGCTTCCAGCGCCTGCGCCGCCTCGGCCGGCGGCAGGGTCGTGCCGAACAGTACGTTGCCGCTGGCCAGCAGGGTCTCGGGCGCGTCGAACCCGGCGTCGGTCGTCACCCGCTTCAGGTCGGCCATCAGCACCTTGCGGCCGCCGACGTTGACGGCGCGGAGCAGCCCGGCGACACGCTTCACTTGGCGTCCGCTTCCCAGGCCAGGAACTCCGGCGTCTGCAGGAGGCGCTGCAGGTAGTCGCCCGCGGCGCCGCTGCCGCCGTAGTCGCCAGGCCGGATCCCGTAGGTGCGGAACCGTGTCGCCACGGGCGTGAAGAAGGCGTCGGCGATCGACCACTCGCCCACCAGGAACGGCCCGCCGAACCGGGCGAGCAGCTCGCTCCAGACGGTCACGATCCGCCGTACGTCCTTCTGCGTCGCCTCCGACAGGGTCGCGGCCTTGGGCTCGGCCTCGAGGGCCATCGGGCATTCGCCACGCAGGGATTGGAAGCCGGAATGCATTTCCGCCGCCGCCGAGCGCCCCAGCGCGCGCGCCGCCGGATCGGTCGGCCAAAGGTTGGGCGCCCGCTCGGCCAGGTATTCGCATACCGCGAGCGAGTCCCAGATCGTCAGGTCGCCATCCTTCAGCACCGGGACCAGCCCCGAGGGCGAATGCACGCGGATCGCCGCCTCCGAGACCCCGTTCTCCTCGCGCAGCTCGACCAGGGTTTCTCGGAACGGCAGCCCGCTGCGCTTGATCACCAGCCAGGGCCGGAGCGACCAGGTCGACCACTTCTTGGTCCCGACCACCAGTTCCAGGCCCATGCGCACGCTCCAACCTTGAGTGAGGCGTCCTCTTGCCGGAGTGCGCCGCCCATCGTCTAGTGGTCGCAATCACAACAGAGGAAACCTGCCACCATGTCCGAAGCCGCCCCCGCGCCCCGCGGAATGACGACCTCGGCGGACATCGCCACCGGCCAGACGGCGCCCGTGCCGATGGTTTCGGCGGCCTTCCGCAGCTACGCCCTGGTGGTGCTGCTGCTGGTCTACACGGTGAACTTCCTCGACCGGCAGATCGTCAGCATCCTGGCGGAGCCGATCAAGAACGACCTCAAGATCTCCGATACCCAGCTGGGCCTGCTTACCGGCCTGGCGTTCGGCATCGTCTATTGCGGCCTGGGCCTGCCGCTGGCCCGCCTCGCCGACCGCTTCAACCGGGTGTGGATCATCTCGGGCTCGCTGGCCGTCTGGAGCGCCTGCACGGGCCTGTGCGGCATCGCCGCGAACTACGCGACCCTGGTCGCGGCGCGAATGGGCGTCGGCGTCGGCGAGGCCGGCTGCACACCCACAGCCCACGCCCTGATCGCCGACTACACGCCGAAGGAAAAGCGCGCCTCGGCGCTGGCTTTCTTCTCCATGGGCACGCCGCTGGGCGCCCTACTGGGCCTGGCCATGGGCGGGGTGATCGCCGACGCCTACGGCTGGCGGGCGGCCTTCCTGATCGCCGGCATGCCGGGCCTGATCCTAGCCGCCGTCTGCTTCTTCACCCTGAAGGAGCCGCGCAACGCCATGACCGAGGCCAGCCGCAAGGCCAACCACGCCGCCCAGATGAGCTTCGGCGCCACCGTGCGGTACCTCTCGAAGAAGCGGACCTTCTGGTACCTGGCGTTCGGCGCGGCGATCAAAGCCTTCATCGGCTACGGCCACGCCCCGTTCACCGCCTCCTTCTTCCTGCGCAACCACGGCCCCGAGATCGCCCAGCTCGCCAGCCAGTTCGGGCTGAAGCCGGTGGGCTTCATGGGCATCGCGCTGGGCCTGCTGTCCGGGATCTTCGGCACCTTCTCCAGCTGGGCCGGCGGGGCCATCGCCGACAAGTACGGCTCGAAGGACCTGCGCGCCTATGGCTCGGTGCCGGCCGTCGCCAGCCTGATCGTCATCCCGTTCTACATCGCCGCCATGACCGCGCCTTCGGCCGTGCCGGCGCTGGCCCTGCTCATCCCGATCTACTGCCTGGGCGCCCTCTGGTACGGCCCGGTCTACGCCTCGGCCCAGAGCCTGGTGCCGCCCAACATGCGCGCGACCTCGGCCTCGATCGTGCTGTTCATCATCAACATGCTGGGCCTGGGCTTCGGCACGCTGGTGGTGGGCGCGCTCTCGGACTGGTTCAACGTCGGCTGGGGCCTGGGCAAGGCGGAGGGCGTCCGCTGGGCCCTGATCACCTCGGCCTCTTTCGGCCTGATCAGCGCCACCCTCTTCTGGCTGGCCCGCGGCCGCATTCGCGAGGAGATGGTCAGCTAGGACGACCGGCCTCTCCCCTTTGCAATGACGCTTGGCTAGGGTCGGACGATGTTCGACGCCTACGTCCGCGACCATGCCCACTGGACACCGCGCGCCCCGGCCGTCGTCACCCCGGCCAGGGTGCTGAGCTACGTCGAATTCAACGCCGACATCGACCGCTTCGCCGCCGGATTGGCCGCCCTGGGGATCAACCGCGACTCGGGCGTGGTCTCGATCTGCCTCGACAGC
The DNA here is from genome assembly GCA_966096115.1 of uncultured Phenylobacterium sp. GTDB lineage: Bacteria > Pseudomonadota > Alphaproteobacteria > Caulobacterales > Caulobacteraceae > Phenylobacterium. The sequence goes on along the minus strand of CBHTUE010000009.1, from coordinate 23,212 downwards.
CCTTACCTGACCCTGGCGGTCACCGCCGCCCTCGCCCGCTTGCGCGTCGTCTCCTCTACCTACAACGATCATGGCGCTGACCTACGCCTGGTCGAGGACCGCGAGAAAGCGGGGTCCGAGGCGCCCGGCCCGCGCCTCGTCACCCTGACCCGCGACTGGCTGGCCGCCACCCGCGCCGCCGAACCCCGGCCGCACCCTGTGCTCGAGTTGGACTACGACCAGATCGGCCGGGTGATGCTGTCGTCCGGCACCACCCGCATGCCGCGCCGTGTAGCGATGACCTGGCGGCGGATCGAGGTGGGCAACCACGGCAACATCCGGACCTACGCCGCCGGCGCGCAGGGAACCTGGGTCCCACTGACCACGGTGGAGTCCATGCTGGGCTTCACGATGAGCATCACGGCCTGGAGCCTGGGCAACGCCGTGGCCGCCGGTGTCGGCGTCGCCGAGCTGCCGGGGGTGATGGAAGCCTGGCCCGCCGGCGTCCTCGGCTGCACGCCCGCCCAGCTGCGCGCCCTGCTCGCCGCCTTGCCGGCGGGCTTCCAGCCGCGTCCGGCCTGGCGCATCGCGACCGCCGGCTCACTGCTGCCTGTCCCCCTGGCCCGCGAGGTCCGGCTGCGCGTCACGCCCGACGTGCGCATCATCTACGGCGCCACGGAATCCAGCATTAACGCCGTGGGCCTGGCCGCCGACCTGGAAGACGCCCCGGGCCAGGTCGGGATCACGCCCGGCGGCGGGGTGATGGAGATCCTGGGCGACGACGGGCGCCCGGTCCCCGAGGGCCAGTCGGGCGAGATCCGCATCAAGAGCGAGCGGATGACCCCCTATTACCTCGACGACCCCGAGGGCACGGCCGAACGGTTCCACGACGGCTGGTTCTACTCGAAGGACGTCGGCCGCCGCCTGCCCGACGGCCGCGTGATCCTGGAAGGCCGGGTCGACGACCGCATGAACCTGGGCGGGATGAAGTTCATGCCCGCCATCCTGGAGGAGGCCGCCTTCGCCTGTCCCGGCGTGCGCGACGCCGCCGCCTTCGCCGTCCCGGGGCCTGGCGGCCTGGACGTCTGCTGGCTGGCCGTGGTCGCCCAGGCCGGCTTCGACCGCGACAAACTGGCCCCGCACCTGGCGCGGTATCCCAAGCTGCCCCCGCCTCGCTTCGCCTGGGTCGACGAAATCCCTCGCAACGCCATGGGCAAGGTCGAGCGCGGCAAGCTCCGCGACGCCCTGCTGGCCGCCATCCACCGGAACCCCTGATGTTCGACAGCTACATCCGCGACCATGCCAGCTGGACCCCCCGCGCCACCGCCGTCTTCCTGCCCGGCCGCCAGGTCAGCTATGCCCAGTTCAACGCCGACATCGACCGCTTCGGCTCCGGCCTGGCCGACCGTGGGATCACCCGCGACAGCGGCGTCGTCTCCGTCGCCATCGCCGACCCCTACCTGCAATACCTGGCCGCCGCCGCGCTCAGCCGCCTGGACGTCTGTTCCGCCCCCGCCGCCGACGACGGCGCCGACCTGCGCCTGACCGATCACGCCACCCCCGGGGCCCACGGTCCGCCCAGCCTGCCGCTCAGCGGCGACTGGATCGCCGCCACGCTGGCCGCCGAGCCCCGTCCGCTGCCCAACCTGCTGCGCGATCCTCTGGCGCTGGGCCGGGTCATGCTCTCCTCCGGCTCCACCCGCGCGCCGCGCCGCGTCGGCCTGACCTGGCGGCGACTCGAGGTCGGCAACCACACGACCCTGCACACTTACTGCTCCGGCAAGCTGGGGACCTGGATCCCGCTGGTCGGCATCGACTCCATGATGGGCCTGTCGCTGATCATGGGCGCCTGGAGTGTCGGCGCGGCGGCGGCCAACGCCATCACGCCGGCCGACGTGGCCCAGTGGCTGGAGACGCTGCCGCCGGGGATGCTCGCGCTCACGCCGATGCACCTGCGCCAGCTGCTGGCCGCGCTACCGGGGGGCTTCCGGCCCCGGCCGCAATGGCGGATCATCTGCGGCGGCACCCTGCTGCCGCCCGCCGTCGCGCGCGAGGCGCGGCTGAAGCTGACCCCCGACATCCGCCTCATCTACGGCTCCACCGAGAGCGGTACGGCCGCCCTGGGTCACGCCGCCGGGCTGGAGGACACCCCGGGCCAGGTCGGCATCACCCCAGCCGGCGGGATCGTCGACATCGTAGATGACGCCGGAACCCCGCTGCCCGACGGCCAGACCGGCGAAATCCGCGTCCGCGGCCCGCGCATGGTCTACGGCTACCTGGGGGACCCCGAGGCCACGGCCGAGTGCTTCCGCGACGGCTGGTTCTACTCCGGCGACCTCGGCCGCCGCCTGCCCGACGGGCGCCTGGTCCTGGAGGGTCGCGCCGAGGAGCGCATGAACCTGGGCGGGATCAAGGTGATGCCGGCGCTGCTGGAAGAGGCGGCCCTGGCCTGCCCCGGCGTGCGCGACGCCGCCGCGTTCGCCGTGCCCGACGAGCAGGGCCTGGAACAGGCCTGGATCGCCGTCGCCGCCGAGCCAGGTTTCGACCGCGACGCGCTCTCCCCTCACATGGCGACCTACCCCGACCTGCCGGCCCACCGCTTCGCCTGGATCGACGAGATCCCCAGGAACGCTATGGGCAAGGTCGACCGGGCCCGCCTGCGCGACGCCGTCCTGGCGGTGACCCGCGCCGGCGCGCGGTGAAGCTTTCCGTCGCGGCCATCGTATAACCTTGTAATATCAAGCCCTGACTTGCCGGAGGCGACCCCATGCGCCTGACCCGCCGTAGCGTCCCCTTCGTGCTGGCCGCCGCCGCCGCGACGACCGCCGGCCTGATCGCCCTGGCCGTGGCCACTCCGGCCGACGCCCAGGGCTCGGGCATGAACTGCTACGCCATGACCGGCGGCCGCGCATCGTGCGCCCTCAGCACCAACGCCCTGCTCGACCGGGTCAGCTCCGACGTCGCCGAGCGCAACGCCGACATCGCCGCGCGCCAGCGCCGGCTGGTCCGGAAGGTGGCCGAGGCGGTCCGCGACGGCCACTGCGCCGAGGCCCTGGAACTGGCGCTGAAGGCCACCGACCCCATGGTCGCCGCCAACACCGCCCGCCTCTGCGGCGTGCCCGACGCCGACGCCGCGCCCCGCACGGCCACGCCCCGGCCGTAGGGGCAGCCTAGCCCCGGCCCGGACTCACCGCTAACGTCCCGCCAACGAAGCGCGCCGGCCTGTCGCCGAGCGGCGCCGGCCTGCGGGGGAAGAGCGTTTCATGTCGACGACCACGGCCTCCGAGGCCCCTGCCGCCGCCCGTCCCGTCTATTCGGAAAACTACAAGCGGCTGGTGCTGATCCTCCTGGTCGTCGCCTACACGCTGAACTTCATCGACCGGACGATCATCGCCACCATCGGCCAGGCGATCAAAGTCGACCTGAAGATCAGCGACACTCAGCTGGGTCTGCTGGGCGGCCTCTACTTCGCCCTGCTCTACACCCTGCTGGGCATCCCGCTGGCTCGGCTGGCCGAGCGGTTCAGCCGCGTCAACATCATCACCGCGGCGATCGTGATCTGGTCGGGGTTCACCGCGCTATGCGGCACGGCGGCCAACTTCACGACCCTGGCGCTCTACCGCTTCGGCGTCGGCGTGGGCGAGGCCGGGCTGTCGCCGCCGGCGCACTCGCTGATCTCCGACTATTACGAGCCCAAGAAGCGGGCCTCCGCGCTGGCGGTCTATGCATTCGGCATCCCGCTGGGCTCGATGCTGGGCGCCATCATCGGTGGCCAGATGCTGGACCACTTCACCTGGCGCGCGGCCTTCATGCTGGTCGGCGTGCCGGGCCTTCTGGTGGCGCTGGCGCTCAAGCTCCTGGTGAAGGAGCCGATGCGCGGGCACTCCGAGGCCGCCGGGTTCGTCGCCACCCCGCCCCCGCCGCTCAGCGCCGAGTTCTCGGAGATGTGGGCGGTGGTCAAAGCCCTGTTCGGCAACTGGCCGGTGGCGAACATGGTCATCGGCATGACCCTGGTGTCGTTCGCCGGCTACGGCGGCGGCCAGTTTGCGCCGCCCTACTTCATCCGCACCTTCGGGCTTAGCTACGGCGAGGTCGGCCTGATCATCGGCCTGGTGGCGGGCCTGGGCAACGGGATCGGCACTCTGATCGGCGGTCCGCTGACCGACCGGCTCTCCCATGTCGGCCCGCGCTGGTACGCGCTGGTGCCGGCCATCGGGGTCACCATCGCCTTCCCGCTGGTCGTGGGTGTCTACACCGCCAGCAGCTGGCAGGTCGCGACCGCCTTCATCGTGCTGCCGGGCTTGGCGGCCTACAGCTACCTGGGCCCGACGTTTGGCGTCGTCCAGAACATGGCGCCGACTCACCAGCGCGCGACGGCCGCCGCGGTCATGCTGTTTTTCGTCAACCTGATCGCGCTGGGCGGGGGACCGCCCTTCACCGGCTGGCTGATCGACCACCTGGCGGCATACCACCTGGCCAACCCCGGTGCGGGCGGCCTGGCCGCCTCCCTCAGTGGGTTGCTGGGTTCTGCGCCCGCGACTTTCCAGACCGCCTGCCCCGGCGGCTCGGCCCCGTCCGGCGCGGCCGGCACGGCGGTCGCGGCCTGCAAGGGCGCCCTGGTGCTCGCCACGCGGCAGGGCATCATCCTGAGCTACGCCTTCTTCCTCTGGGGCGCGTTCCACTACGTCCTGGCCGCCTTCGGCCTGAAGGAAGCCATGGCCAAGGCCCGCGCGGCCCGCGGCGAAGCCTAAACCCCAACGCACGACGGAACTTCCCGCGCCCTGCCGAGTTCTCAGCAGGCTCCGGCGCCCTGGTCCCAGGCGCCCCGCCCGTTCGGCTGCGCGCAATACACGCAATAGGCGAAATAAAGTCGGCTTCCACACTAAATACTTGCAACCTTCCGGGATTGTGACGAGTTTGGGGCATGTCGGGGGGCCGCACTTGAGTGGGGCTGACACATGTTGAGACTACGCGCCTATGCGCTTGCCACGGCCGCCGTGCTGGCCTTGGCCGCGCCGTCCGCAAGGGCGGCGAGCTTCCTACAGGCCGGACCGAACGCGCTTTGCGCCGAGGGCGGCTGCTTCGGTACAGGCAACAGCTTCCGCCAGGTGTGGTCCGCGACAGATCGCTCGGGCGCGACGAGCATCAGCTCGTTCATGCTGGATCGCAGCATCCTGGGCGCCAACCAGGACATGCTGTTCAAGGTGAGCTTCCGGCTGGCCGACGGGACCAAGGTCGGCGACTGGGGCTCCTTCATGATCGCCGGGCTGGGCGGCCAGACCGTGCGCCTGGCCGGCAAGGCCTTCGACTGGGACGCCTCGATGGGCGACCTGATCCTGCAGCTGGACCTGGTTGTCCCTGAGAAGGGCGGCGGCGGTGGCTTCTTCGCCGGTGGCGGTGGTGGCAGCGGCGGTGGCGCCCTCGCCAGCGTCGGCGGCGGATTCGGCGCCTCCAGCATGGGCGTGGCGGCCGAGACCCGCGCCTTCTCGGCCAGCGAAGTGATGCCGATGAACGACGTGCTGATGGGCGCGCCCCACGGCGGCCGCGGCGGCATCGGGTTCGACCCCGCAATCAGCGCGCCGGAACCGGCCTCGTGGGCCCTGATGCTCGTCGGCTTCGGTGCGGCGGGCGGCATGCTCCGCGCTCGGCGTCGCACGCCAAGGTATGGTTAATTCTCGCTTAACGGGAGAATAGCGGTCGCCCGCCGGGGGCGAACCGTTGCGACTCTACTCAGGGGTGCGCCATGGTCCCGCTTGATTGCACAGGCGGGAACCCATGCGCGGCTTTTGGATTGCGATGACGGCGGCGGCTGGGGCCGCGATGCTGGCGGCGACGCCGGCCTCGGCGGCGATGGTACTGAACGTCAATTGGAACAGCGACTGCAGCAAGTCGACCTGCTTCAACGACAACGGCGTCTTCACCCAAACCTGGTCCGCGGCCGGCGCGCACGGCCCGACGACCATCGGCCAGTTCTTCATGGACCGGGGCATCCTGGGCGCCCTGGACGACCACACCTTCAAGATCAGCTTCTCGGTGGGCGGCAAGGACATCGGCTTCTGGGGCAACTACAACATGGCCGGCATCGGCGGCGATGAGCTGAACTTCGACGGCCTGGACTTCGTCTGGAACCCCGAGGACGGCGACTTGGTGCTGACCCTCGAGATCGTGCCCCCGCCGAAGCCCGGCGGTGGCGGCGGTTTCTTCAGCCTCGCCCTCAATGAAGAGGGCCCTCCGGCCCCCGGCGCAGGCGCCGGCGGCGATCCAGGCCCTGACGGCCCCTTCCTGCCGCAGGGCGGCGGCGAAGGCCCGGGCGGCGACGTGGTCGTCGACGCCGTTGGCGTCGTGCCGGAACCTGGCACCTGGGCGATGATGATCGCCGGCTTTGGACTGGCCGGCGCCAGCCTGCGCCAGCTTCGCCGGCGGGCCCAAGCGGCCTGAGCCCACTTCGGAATTGACTTGGGCCGGCTTGCGGCGGCACACCCCGCCGCATGATCCCCCGCTACGCCCGCAAGGAAGCCGCCGACATCTGGGCGCCGCAGACGCGCTTCAAGATCATGTTCGAGATCGAGGCCCACGCCGCCGACGCTATGGCGGACCTGGGCGTGATCCCGAAGGAGGCCGCGCGGGTCATCTGGGAAAAGGGCCGCGACGCCGTCTGGAACCCCGACCGCATCGACGAGATCGAGCGCGAGGTGAAGCACGATGTCATCGCTTTCCTGACCCACGTCACCGAGATCGTCGGCCCCGAGGCGCGCTTCCTGCACCAGGGGATGACCTCCTCCGACGTCAATGACACCGCGCTGGCCGTCCAGCTCAGCCGCGCCACCGACCTGCTTCTAGAGGATGTCGACCTGGTGCTGGCCGCCCTGAAGCGCCGCGCCTACGAGCACCGCCTCACGCCCACGGTCGGGCGCAGCCACGCCATCCACGCCGAGCCCACCACCTTCGGCCTGAAGCTGGCCGGCCACTACGCCGAGTTCCAGCGCGCCAAGGAGCGGCTGGCGATGGCGAAGTTCGAGATCGCTACCTGCGCCATATCCGGCGCGGTCGGCACCTTCGCCAACGTCGCGCCGGAGGTGGAAGCCTACGTCGCCGACCAGCTGGGCCTGGTCGTGGAGCCGGTCTCCACCCAGGTCATCCCGCGCGACCGGCATGCCGCCTATTTCGCCGCCTTGGGGGTGGTCGCGAGCTCCATCGAGCGGCTCGCCATCGAGATCCGCCACCTGCAGCGCACCGAGGTACTGGAGGCCGAGGAGGCGTTCGACCCGGGCCAGAAGGGCTCGAGCGCCATGCCGCACAAGCGCAACCCGATCCTGACCGAGAACCTCACGGGCCTGGCCCGCCTGGTGCGGAGCGCCGTCACGCCCGCCCTGGAGAACGTCGCGCGCTGGCCCGAGCGCGCCAACAGCCACACCGCCGTCGAGCGCGCCCACGCGCCGGGCCCCTGCAAACCCCAGGACTACGCCCTGCGGCGCCTGGCCGGGGTGGTCGAGCGGCTGGTGATCTATCCCGAGAACATGGCGAAGAACCTCGACCGCCTGGGTGGACTGGTGCATTCGCAGAGGGTGCTGCTGGGCCTCACCCAGAAGGGCCTCAGCCGCGAGGCCAGCTACGCCGCGGTGCAGCGCAACGCCATGAAGGTGTGGCGCGGCGAAGGGGCTTTCCTCGACTTCCTGAAGGCCGATCCGGAGATCACTCTCGCGGACGCCGAACTCGAGGCGCTGTTCGACCTCGACTACCACTTCAAGAACATCGACCGCATCTTCACCCGCGTCTTCGGCGAGCACGAAGACGCCAAGGCGGCGCCTCGTCTCGCCACCGCCTGACGCGCCGAATCAGCCGTTCGCCGGCCGTAACGCCGACGACGGGTGACGTGACGCCGGTGTCACTGTTCCGGCACGGCCATGCCCCGGCGACCCGTGTTCACGACAGTTCTGTGGCATCCCTGCAACCTTGACGATAAACCCTCGCCTGCAGGGCGTGTTGCCGTCTTGACACGAGCTGTTGCATCTCCGCGAACCTCCCCGCCATAGCGCCCCGCGTGGGGTTGGGCGCCGGAGGAACTGAGCATGAAATCCAGCCTTACAGCGGCCGCCTCCTGGGCGGTCTTGCTGACCCTTGGCGCGGGCGTGTCGCAGGCGCAGGCCCAGGCCGCGTCGGGTTCGACGTCCGTCGACGAGATCGTCGTCACCGGGTCGCGCATCCGCACCAGCCCGCTCGACGCCAACCAGCCCGTCGTCCAGATCACCCCGGAGATCGCCGCCAAGCAGGGGCTGGTCTCGACCGTCGACGTGCTGCAGCGCATCCCGTCCGCCTCGGGCGGCCTGAACGGCAAGTTCAACAACTCCGGCAACTTCGGCAATCCGCCGGACGGCGGCGGCGTGGGCGCAGGGTCGGCCGAAATCGACCTGCGCTACCTGTCCAGCCGCCGCGTGCTGGTGCTGGTCGACGGCCTGCGCTGGGTGCCCGGCGCCGCGGCGTCCGGCGTCCCGGGTTCCGTCGACCTGAACACCATCCCCGTCGCCATGATCAGCCGCACCGAGGTGCTGCAGGAAGGCGCCTCGCCGATCTACGGCTCCGACGCCATCGCCGGCGTGGTCAACATCATCACCAAGGACCGCCAGGAAGGGTTCGTCGGCAACGCCCAGATCGGCACGTCCGACCATTCCGACGGCTTCATGCAGGACTACAACGTCTCGTGGGGCGCCTCGACCGGCGGCACGCACATCGTCGTGGGCGGCGGCTACTTCAAGCAGGACCCGATCCTGGCCGCCGACCGCGCCATCAGCCGCTATCCGGCGCCGTTCGCCACCTCCTGCCTGGCCGGCGGCTGCAGCTCCGGCACGCCGAACGCCCGGGTCATCATCCACGACCCGAACACCAACCAGGACCTGAACATCACCCTGAAGCAGGCCCTGCAGCCCGGCCAGCGCCCGATCTACAACCCGGCCGACCCGACCGGCGCGGCGGGCAGCTACAAGGCCTTCACGACCGCCGACCGCTTCGACTTCCAGCCGTTCAACTACATCATGACCCCGCTGGAGCGGATCAGCCTTTTCGGCTCGGTCGTGCAGGACATCACGGACAAGATCCAGTTCCGCGGCCGCGCCACCTACGTGCAGCGCAAGTCGGCCAACCAGGCGGCCCCGCTGCCGCTGTTTGTCGGTCCCGACTCCGGCAACGGCAACCTGCTGGACACCGTCAACGTCGACGTCTCCAACCCCTTCAATCCGTTCGGCTTCACCCTGCAGCCGGGCACCTATTCGTTCGTCGGCCGCCGCCTGATCGAGAACGGCCCGCGCCACTACGAGCAGGAAGTCGACACCTGGAACGTCGCCGGCATGCTGTCGGGTGACTTCTCGGTCGCCGAAAAGACCTGGCACTGGGACGTCAACGCGCTCTACTCGCGCAACCACGCCGACCAGACCTTCACCGGCAACGTCAACGCCCAGCGCGTGCAGCAGGCCCTCGGGCCCGTCAGCCAGTGCACCGGCGCCTGCACCCCGCTGAACATCTTCGGCGGCGCCGGCACCATCACCCCGGCGATGCTGGCCTTCATCGGCTTCACCCAGCAGGACAGCTCGCAGCAGGAACTGACCGATTTCTCGGCCAACCTGACCGGCGACCTGTTCGAGCTGCCGGCCGGGCCGCTGGCCTTCGCCGTCGGCCTGGAGCGCCGCCGCACCGAAGGTTACTTCCAACCCGACGCGATCGTCGCCGCGGGCCTGTCGTCCGATATCCCGGCCCAGCCGGCGAGCGGCAAGATCACCGTCAAGGAAGCCTACGGCGAACTGCGCATCCCGCTGCTGTCGGGCATGCCGTTCTTCGACCGCCTGGACGCCTCGGTGGCCGGTCGCTGGTTCGACTACTCCACCTCCGGCAAGGGCGACACCTACAAGGCCGGCCTCAGCTGGCGGCCGGTGCATGAGGTCCTGTTCCGCGGGTCGTACGGCGAGGGCTTCCGCAGCCCCTCGATCGGCGAGCTGTTCGGCAGCGCCTCGCGCTTCGACCAGGAAGTCGTCGACCCCTGCTCGGGCTTCAGCGCCGCCACCCCGGCCGTCGTCCGCGCGAACTGTATCGCGCGCGGCGTCCCGGCCAACGGCAGCTACACCCAGCTGAACCCGCAGGTCGCCGTCATCACCAGCGGCAACCGCAACCTGAAGCCCGAGACCAGCAAGAGCTGGAACTTCTCCGGCGTCTGGGAACCGTCCTTCCTGAAGGACAACGCGTGGTCCAACGGGACGTCGATCGAGGTCGCCTACACCGACATCAAGCTGGACAAGGCCATCCAGGCCCAGAACGGCCAGAGCCTGCTGGACCGCTGCGCCCAGACCGGTGACGCCCTCTCCTGCGCCACCATCACGCGCACGGCCTCCGGCCAGGTGGTCGGCATCGCCAACCCGCTGATCAACATCGGGAAGATCAAGACCCGCGCGCTGGACCTCAACGTCGACTGGCGCTCGCCCGAGTGGTCGTTCGGCCGCCTGGGCGCGCATTGGTACACCACGCGCCTGCTGGAGTTCAGCGAGTTCGTGCCCACCTCCTCGGGCCTCGCCAAGATCCAGCGCGAGGGCTTCGAGCGCGGCAGCCCCGACCAGGCCTATCCGAAGTGGAAGTCCAACCTGATGCTGGATTGGGACAAGGCCGACTTCGGCGCCACCCTGACCGGCCGCTACATCTCCCACCTGCAGGAAGCGGGCGATCCGAACAAGCTAGGCTCGCGGCTCTACGCCGACGCCCAGATTCGCTGGACGCCCAGCTTCATCTCGCAGGACCTGGGCGTGGCGATCGGGGTCAACAACCTGTTCGACAAGGACCCGCCGGGCTGCGTCACCTGCGGCCTGAACAACTACGATCCGAACGCGTACGACGCCCCCGGGCGTTTCATGTACCTGCGTCTGAGCTATCGTCACTAGACGGCCCAAGAGTCCGGGCGGGTTCGCCCGCCCGGACGCTCCGGCCGACCCAAGGGTGAGGAGGCCAGAGCCATCGCGACCTTCGACGACCTGCGCCGCCTGGCCCTGGCGATGCCGGGGGCCGAGGAAATCACCTACCGCGGAAACCCCTGGTTCAACGTCGGCTCCAAGACCTTCGCGCTGGGCCTGGACGACCGCACGATCCTGAAGCTTGAGAAGAGCCACCAGGAATTCCTGTTCGAGGTGCGACCGGACACCTTCAGCAAGTTCACCTTCGGCCCGAACGTGTGGGCCTATGTCGAGCTCGACCACCTCGATGCGGCGGAACTGGCCGATCTGGTCCGCGAGGCCTGGGCCAGGGTGGTCCCGAAGAAGGTCAGCCGCCCCTATCTGGCAAGCTTGACCGCCGCCGCGGCATCCGGCGTCCTCTGACGCCGACACGGGGACCTATGTGATGGACATGCAAGCGATCCTGGCCGCCCAGAAGGCCGCTCACCTGCGCGACGGGGCGCCCACGGCCGAGGTGCGGATCGACCGCCTCAACCGCTGCATCAAGCTCCTGGCCTCGCACCAGACCGCCATCGAGGACGCGCTGAACGCCGATTTCGGCTCCCGCTCCCGCGAGGCCACCGCGCTGGCCGACATCGCCGCCTCCTTCGGCCCGCTGAAGCACGCCCGCGACCATCTGCGGAAGTGGATGAAGCCGGAGAGGCGCAAGACCACCCCCGCCATCCTGGGCCTGCTGGGCGCCAAGGCCGAGGTGCGCTTCCAGCCCAAGGGCGTGGTCGGCGTGATCAGCCCCTGGAACTTCCCGGTGAACCTGACCTTCGCCCCGCTGGCCGGCATCCTGGCCGCCGGCAACCGGGCGATGATCAAGCCCTCGGAATACACCCCGGCCACCTCCGAGCTGATGAAGCTGATGTTCGCGGAGGCCTTCCCCGAGGACGAGATCGCCGTGGTCACCGGCGGGCCGGACGTGGGCGAGGCCTTCGCGCACCTGGCCTTCGACCACCTGATCTTCACTGGCGCCACCGGCATCGCCCGCCACGTCATGCGCGCCGCGGCCGAGAACCTGGTGCCGGTGACCCTGGAGCTGGGCGGCAAGAGCCCGGTGATTCTCGGGAGGTCCGCCGACCTGGGCGTCGCCGCCGCGCGGATCATGAACGGCAAGACCCTGAACGCCGGCCAGATCTGCCTGGCCCCCGACTACGTGCTGGCTCCGGCCGACAAGATCGAGGGCTTCGTCACCGCGGCCCAGGCCTCGGTGACGAAGATGTTCCCGACCATCAAGGACAACCCCGACTACACCGCCATCGTCGCCCAGCGGCACTACGACCGGATCATGGGCTACGTGGAGGACGCCCGCGCCAAGGGCGCCCGCGTCATCGAGATCAAGCCCGACGGCGAGGACCTGACGCAGCAGGAACACCGCAAGATCGCGCCGACCCTGATTCTGGACCCCACCGACGACATGAAGGTGATGCAGGAGGAGATCTTCGGCCCGGTCCTGCCGGTGAAGAGCTACCGCACCGTGGACGAGGCGATCGCCTACGTGAACAGCAAGGATCGGCCGCTGGGCCTCTACTACTTCGGCGACGACGCGGCCGAGCAGGAGAAGGTGCTGTCATCGACCACGCCCGGCGGCGTGACGGTCAACGATGTGATCTTCCACATCGCCCAGGAGGAACTGCCCTTCGGCGGTGTCGGCCCCTCCGGCATGGGCAGCTACCACGGCCACGACGGCTTCAAGGAGTTCAGCCACAAAAAGGCGGTCTACAGCCAGATCAAGAAGGACCTGGGTCCGCTGCAGGCCGTCCGCCCGCCCTACGGCCCGGCGATCCGCAAGTTCCTCGCGGGGCAGATGAAGATCTGAACCCGCTCATCCCGGCGAAGGCCGGGACCCAGATGGAATGACTTTATGCGGCGCTCGATCAGCTCGGCGCCGTTCCAACCCACCTTGAAGCTATGCGGTCTGGATCCCGGCCTTCGCCGGGATGACTCGCTAAGCGGTCACTTCCCCGCCTTCACGCCCTCGCGGGCCTGGGCCAGCAGTTCGGCCATCTTCATGCGCACCGCGCCTTCGGAGATCTCGACGCCGGAGCCCTTGAGGTCCTCGAACACCTTGCGCAGGACGTCGTCGTCGCCCGGCAACTCCAGGTCCGACTTCACCACCGCCTTGGCGTATTCCTCGATGTGCGGCGCCTGCAGGCCCATCAGGCCGGCCGCCCACTCGCCCAGGGCACGGTTGCGACGCGCGTGGGCCTTGAATTCCTGCTCCTGGTCGAGGGCGAACTTCTTCTCAAAGCCCTGTTCGCGGTCGTCGAAGGTGGTCATCGGGTCCTAGGGGGTAACTGCACGGAGCGGGCGTTCCCATATCGTGCGCTGAACGGGGCCGCAATGGAAAGCGGCAGGGTTCCGCCAGTTTGCGCCAAGGCGTCGCATTCGCTATTTTTGCAACGCCTTGAATAGGGCGGGAGGCCGAGTCGGACCGCGCGCGAACCCCACACCGCGCGCGTTTTTCATTCCCCGACCGGTTAGGACCGCACCACGGAGAAGGCATCAACATGACCCGCCGTAAGAAGATCTACGAGGGCAAGGCCAAGATCCTCTACGAAGGTCCCGAGCCAGGCACGCTGATCCAGTACTTCAAGGACGACACCACCGCCTTCGACGCGACCAAGAAGGCGGTTCTTGAAGGCAAGGGCGTGATCAACAATCGGATCTCCGAGTACATCATGACGAAGCTGAACTCGATTGGGGTTCAGAACCATTTCATCAAGCGCCTGAACCTGCGCGAGCAACTGATCAAGGAAGTCGAGATCATCCCCCTGGAGGTGGTGTGCCGCAATGTCGCGGCCGGATCGCTCTCGACCCGCTACGGCATCCCCGAGGGCCAGCCCCTGCCGCGCTCGATCATCGAATTCTACCTGAAGGACGACAAGCTCCACGACCCGATGGTCTCCGAGGAGCACATCACCGCTTTCAACTGGGCCTCGACCCAGGAGATCGACGACATGATGGCCATCACGCTGCGGATCAACGACTTCCTGACCGGGCTGTTCGGCGGGGTGGGCATCACGCTGGTGGACTTCAAGGTCGAGTACGGCCGGGTTTGGGAAAATGACTTCGCGCGGGTCATACTTGCCGACGAGATCAGCCCCGACAGCTGCCGGCTGTGGGACACGATCACCAGCGAGAAGCTGGACAAGGACCGCTTCCGCCGCGACCTGGGCAACGTGATCGAGAGCTATACCGAGGTTGCGCGTCGGCTCGGCATCATGAAGGAAATGCCCACCGTGATTCAGGGGGGTCTTCACTAAGCATGCGCGCCAAGGTTCACGTGTTCCTCAAGCCCGGCGTCCTCGACGTCCAGGGCAAGGCGGTCGAGCAGGCCCTCCACGGCCTCGGTTGGGGCGGCGTCGAGCACGTCCGCGTCGGCAAGACCATCGAGTTCGACCTGGCCGCCGGCGATAAGGCCGCCGCCGAGGCCGAGGTCAAAGCGATGTGCGAGAAGCTGCTCGCGAACACGGTCATCGAAAGCTACCGGGTGGAGCTGGCGTGAGGCGCTGGGCGGCCTGCGCGGTCCTCCTCGCGCTGGCCGCCTGTTCCCGGAAGCCCGCCGAGGTCCCGGTCACCTACCTCGACCTCGACTGCGCCAAGCCGTTCGACGGCCAGGTGGCCGCCATCACTGCCCAGCCGAAGCTGGTGCCCGCCGGCACGGTGGGCTCGGAGCCGTACAGCTACTATTCCAGCGCCGACGGCAGCGTCTCCTACCTCGTCACCCGCAAGGGCTCGCCGGCGCATCCGGCGATCATGATCCAGCGGGCGCACAACGGCGTGCACACCTCGGGCTGCGCCTACGGAGACAAGAAGGCCTACGACGAACTGCTGGCCTATCTCGAGAGCCTTAAGACCTGGACCCGCAGCGGAGGGGCTAAGAAATGACCGGCTACCACCTCGCCGAGATCAACGTGGGCCGCCTGCGGGCGCCGGTCGACCACCCGATGATCGCGGATTTCAAGAACAACCTCGATCGCATCAATGCGCTCGCCGACGGCCGACCCGGCTTCGTCTGGCGTCTGCAGGGCGAGGGCAACGACGCCACCGACATTCAGCCCAAGCCGGACGACCCGCTGTTCGCCATCAACATGAGCGTCTGGACCGACATCGAAGCCCTGGCCGGCTTCGTCTACCGCACCGCCCACCGCGAGATCATGCGCCGCCGCCGCGAGTGGTTCGAGGCGATGGACGTCTACATGTGCCTCTGGTGGGTCCCCGCCGGCCACACGCCGACGGTCGAGGAAGGCATGGCGAAGCTGGCCCTGTTCGAACGCCTGGGCCCAACCGCCGACGCCTTCAGCTTCAAGGTCCCCTACCCCGCCCCGGACGGCCGACCGGCGTCCCCGGTACTGGACGAGTGCGCGTAAGCAACAACAACGGGTGTCATCCCGGTTTTGGCGAAGCCAAAGACCGGGACCCACGACCAGGCGCTGAGATCGCCGCATTGGTATGCCGAGCTTGAACGTGGGTCCCGGTCTTCGCCTGCGGCGAAACCGGGATGACACTGGATGATGGGCGGCGAACAATGCTAAGCGCGCGCCCATGAAAGCCGCCGTCATCGTCTTCCCGGGATCCAACTGCGACCGCGACTGCAAGGTAGCGATCGAGCGGTCCACGGGGGCCCATGTGGACATGGTCTGGCACGGCGACACCGCCCTGCCCGACGGGATCGATCTGGTGGTGTTGCCGGGCGGGTTCTCGTACGGCGACTACCTGCGCTGCGGGGCGATGGCGTCGCTGTCGCCGATCATGGCCGAGGTGAAGGCGGCCGCCGAGCGCGGCGTCGCCACGGTGGGGATCTGCAACGGTTTCCAGGTGCTGTGCGAGGCGGGCCTGCTGCCGGGCGCCCTCCTGCGCAACGAGAAGCTGAAGTACGTCTGCAAGGCCGTCGACCTGGCCGTGGTCAACAACCAGACCCGCTACACGGCCGGCTACGCCGGTCGCCGCCAGGTGACGATGACTGTCGGCAACGGCGAGGGCAATTTCTTCGCCGACGAGCCCACGCTGGACCGCCTGGAGGGCGAGGGCCAGGTGGTGTTCCGCTACCTCAACAATCCCAACGGCTCAGCGCGCGACATCGCCGGCATCGTCAATGCCCGCGGCAACGTCCTGGGCCTGATGCCCCACCCCGACCGCGCGTTCGAGGCCGAACTGGGCTCGGCGGACGGCGCGACGCTGTTCCAAAGCGCCCTGGCCTCCGCCTAACCCTTGGCCGACGTCGCCATCGCCGTCGAGGATCCGCGCGAGCCCGACGGCGCAGGCCTGGTCGCCGAACTGGTGGCCTTCATCGAGGCCCTCTACCCCGAGGACGAGGACGACCCGCCGACGCCCTGGACGATGGACGACCTGGCCCGCGACGGCGGCTTCCTGGTCGCGCGCGTCGCGGGCGAGGCCGCCGGCTGCGGCGGCCTGGCGGCGACCACCATCCCGGCCGCCCTGGAGGTCGTGCGCATGTACGTCCGCCCCGGGTTCCGCGGCCTGCGCATCGCCGACCAGGTGCTGGCCGAGCTCGAGGCGCTGGCCCGGCGCACGGGCGCCCAGGTCCTGATGCTCCGCTGCGGCCCCCGGCAGCCCCAGGCGCTGCGCGTCTACGAACGGAACGGCTACAGCCCGCGCGGCGCCTTCGCCCAGCATCGCGAGCACCCGACCAACCTGTTCTACGAGAAGCGGCTGCTCGCCTCCGACCAGGGCGCGGCGGCGCCGTTGATCTGAATCAAGGTTCCCGGGGCGCGGCCGCGGGACAGCGGACTCTCAGCAGAGGAGAGAGTTCCGATGTCCACCGCAACCCTCGTGTTCCTGGGCGGCGTCGTTTCGATGTTCGTCGCCTTCATGGTCGCGCTCGGCGGCGCCGCGATCTGGAGCGGCCGCGGGCCCAAGAAGTAGTCCTACTCATCCCGGCATTCGTTGGGGTGAGCGGAGAGATTTAGGAGCCCGGCTTGCCCTTCGCCGGCGGCGCGGCGGCTGGCATGGGCGCGGCGGCCTTGGCCGCAGCCGCCTCCGCGGCCTGCCGCTCCTGCTGGCGCGCGCCCGCCAGGATGGCCGGCAGGGCGTAGTTGCCCTCGTGGCAGGCGTACTCGTAGGTGATCCCCTGCATGGGCGAGAAGTTGTACTCGCCGCCCCACGGCTTCTCCCAGGTGTCCGGCTCCTCGACGGTGAACTGGTAGTTCAGCCGGGTCGGCGACACGCGGGTGAACCGCTCGGTCACTTTCAGGTTCTTCCACGCGCCCATGAAGGCTTCGGTCTGCGGGATGTTGGTGGTCTCGACCACCAGGGTGTTGCCCTCGTAGTGGCCGACGGAATCCCCCATCCACGGCCGCACGCCGTCGGTGCGGTGCGGGCTGTTCAGCCGCACGATCCGCGCGTCATGGATCAGCTCGACCTGGATCACCACCGAGTCGGGCGTCTGCATGATGTAATAGTCGTTGTTGTAGAAGCCGTTCGGCAGCATCGGCGCCGTCGAGTTGCGCCCGAAGCCGGTAATGCAGCGCTCGCCCAGCGAACGGTTCTCGTAGCTGTCGTAGAGGTCGCGATAGCCGCCGCCGCCGCGCCCGCCGCCGGCCCCGGCGCCCTTGCGCGGCGGGATCTGGCCGTTGGGCGTGGTGATGATCGAGGTCCGGAACTCGCCGTTGACCTCCAGGA
The DNA here is from genome assembly GCA_966096115.1 of uncultured Phenylobacterium sp. GTDB lineage: Bacteria > Pseudomonadota > Alphaproteobacteria > Caulobacterales > Caulobacteraceae > Phenylobacterium. Next base: position 5,618 of record CBHTUE010000009.1, on the reverse strand, counting down.
TGTGCGTCCCCGGATCCAGCCAGAAGGCATCGTAGCCGCCCACGTCGCCGCCGGCCGCGGCGAAGACCGGGTTGATCGCGATCAGCTTCGCCTCGCTGGACTTGGCCTGGTACGACTCGGTCGTCGCGTTGGGGTCGGTGGGCTTCACCGACTCCTCCAGCGCCTCGGCCCAGGTCTTCTCCATCGCCCGCGCCTCGGCGGCGCTGAGCGTCGCCTTGTCGGTCAGCCGCGGGTTGCGGGTGAGCGGCGTCAGGGTCGCGTTGGTCCAGTAGCCGGAGAGGTCGGGCTGGCCCATGGCGTTCTTCGGCGGCGCCCAGCCGGGCCGCACGATCGTGGGATCGGCCATCGGCGCGGGGGCCGCAGGCGCGGCGTCGGCCGCCTGGACCAGGGCGCAGAGCGCGGTCCCAAGTGCGAGAACGATGGCGCGGCGCATGACAGACTCCCCAAACTGCGAACCAACACTCGCGTATCATACCCTGCCCTGACGCGGCGGCGCCAAGCGCTTCCGCGCGGCCGGGTCGTCAGGGCGCCGTCTTCCGCGCCGCCTTCTGGAATTCCACCGGCATCGGATCCCGGCCACCCTCGGCGATGAAGCGGTCGATGCGGGCCTGCAGCACCGGGATCGGCACGCTGCCCATGCTCAGCACGGTGTCGTGGAAGGCGCGGACGTCGAACTTCGGCCCCAGCGCCTTCTCGGCCCGCGCCCGGGCGTCCTTGATGGCCATCATGCCCAGGTAGTAGCTCACAGCCTGCCCCGGCCAGGAGATGTAGCGGTCCACTTCGATCTCGATGTCGTGGTCGGCCAGCGCGGTGTTGTCGTGCAGGAACTGGATCGCCTGCGCTCGGGTCCAGCCCTTATGGTGGATGCCGGTGTCGACGACCAGCCGCGCGGCGCGCCACATCTGAAACGTCAGGTAGCCGAAGCGGTCGTAGGGGGTGTCGTACATCCCCATCTCGTTGCCCAGGTACTCGCAGTAGAGCGCCCAGCCCTCGCCGAAGGCCGAGATGTAGACGTAGCGGCGGAAGTCCGGCAGGCCCGACTGCTCCTCGGCCAGTGCGCCCTGCAGCGAATGGCCTGGCGCGGATTCATGCAGCGTCAGGGCGGTCAGGTTGTAGAGCGGCCGCGAGGGCAGGTCGTAGGTGTTGATCAGGTAGGTGGTCTTGCCGCCCCGCGCCGAGGTGTAGAACGGCGCCATGTCCGCCGGCACCGGCTCGATGGTGAAGCGGCTGCGCGGCAGCCAACCGAAGTAGGCCGAGAGCTTGCCGTCCACCCGCTTGGCGATCCAGGCGCCGTCGTTCAGCAGCTCCTGCGGCGTCTTGGCGTAGAATCGCGGGTTCGACCGCAGGTCGGCGAAGAAGGCCGGCAGGTCGCCCGCGAAGCTGGTCTCGCGTTTCACCGCCTCCATCTGCGCCCGGATCCTGGCCACTTCCGCCAGCCCCAGCTGGTGAATCTGCTCCGGCGTCATGTCGACGGTGGCGAACTCCTTGATCTGCGCCTGGTAGTAGGCCGCCCCGTCCGGCAGGGCCTCGGCCGCCAGGGTCTCGGTGGCCTTCGGAATGTAGTCCTGGCGCAGGAAGATCAGCAGCGTGCGGTAGGCCGGCTGCACCTCGCCCTCGATCGTCCGCCGGGCCTCGGCCTTCAGGGCCGCCTGCTCCGCCGCCGGGATCGAGGCTGGCATCTGCCTGAACGGTTGCCAGAACAGGGTGTCCTCGGCGCCCTTGGCCTCGGCCGTCGCCGAGACTGAGACGTCGCGGCCCACCAGCGTCGCCCGCGGCGGCGTGAAGCCGCGCGCCAGACCGGCCTTCATGTTGACCGTCTGCTCGCCGAAATAGCGCGGGATCTCGTGCAACTGCGACAGGTAGTTCCGGTAGTCCTGGGCGTCGTTGAACACCCGCCGGGCCTTGAAGTTGAAGTTCGACCAGAACGAGGAGTCCGAGTTGAACGGCTTCTCGTACTCGCGGAACCGCTGCTGGTTCACCAGCACGTCGATCTGGTCGCGATAGACCTCGTAGTTGACGCGCTGCTCGGCCGAGAGCGCCGGCTCCGGAATCGTCCCCAACTGCCGGCGCACCTCGCGCCAGTAGGCCAGCCGCCGGGCCTGGCTGGCGGCGTCGACGTGCGGCAAGTGCGGGTAGAGGCGGTCCTCCTCTGGCCCGTCGCTGCGCGCCAGCTCCGCCTGGCGCCAGGCCCATTCCTTCTCGTAGAGCGCCTTGAACCGGGCGTCCGCCGACCCCGGCGCGGCGGTCGCGCCCGCGGCGGCCAGCACCAGAGCCGTTACCATCGCCCCAGCGAGCCAGCGTCTACGCATCACACATTGCCCCTCTGACCCCTTCGCGAACCGCGTCGCGTGTTGCTAGGGTCGGAGCATGAATCTCCAGCTTTCGCTAGCGGCCGCGGCCGCCGCCCTCGCCGTGCTCGTCGTCCCGGCCCAGGGCCAGACGCCGCCCATGAAGCCGGACATCGCCACCGACTTCAAATGGCCGAACGAGACCTACAACTACGTCAAGCGCGAGCTGATGATCCCGATGCGCGACGGGGTGAAGCTCTACACCGTGCTGATCATTCCCAAGGGGGCGAAGGACGCGCCGATCCTGCTGACGCGCACGCCCTACAACGCCAAGCGATCGGCCGCCCGCAACCTGTCGCCCTACGCCGTCGCCACTGGCTCGCAGATGGACGAGCCGTTCCTCGACGACGGCTACATCCGCGCCTACCAGGACGTGCGCGGCAAGTACGAGTCCGAGGGCGACTATGTGCTGACCCGCCCCCTGCGCGGCCCCCTCAACGCCACCGCCGTCGACCACGCGACAGACGCCTACGACACCATCGACTGGCTGGTGAAGAACACGCCGGAGAGCAACGGCCGGGTCGGCATGATCGGCTCGTCCTACCCCGGCTTCACCACCGCCATGGGCCTGATCAACCCGCACCCCGCACTGAAGGCCGCGGTGCCGCAGAGCCCGATGATCGACGGCTGGATGGGCGACGACTGGTTCCACTACGGCGCCTTCCGCGCGCGCAATGTGGACTGGTTCACCAGCCAGATGACCGACAAGAAGGCCGGCGACGACGTCCCGCGCGAGACGTTCGACGACTACGACAACTTCCTGCGCGCCGGCTCGTTCGGCGACTTCGCCCGCAAGAACGGGCTCGACCAGATCCCGGCCTGGAAGAAAATCAGCGAGCACCCCGCCTACGACCAGTTCTGGCAGGAGCAGGCGCTGGACCACATCCTGGCCAAGCAGCCGCTCAGGGTGCCGACCCTCTGGATGGGCGCCCTGTGGGACCAGGAGGACATGTGGGGCGCCATCCACGCCTATGAGGCCGTCGAGCCCAAGGACACGAACAACGACATGAACTTCCTGGCGCTGGGGCCCTGGCGGCACTCCGGGACCAACTACGAACAGCGGCAGCTGAACGCGCTGAAGCTGCCGGGCGACACGGCGACGGAGTTCCGGCTGACGACGCTGAAGCCGTTCCTGGACCACTACCTGAAGACCAACGGCCCGCCGCTGACGACGCCGCCGGTGACCGTGTTCGAGACCGGGACCCTGCGCTGGGGCCGCTATCAGAAGTGGCCGCTGGTACAGGGCGCCGGGATGAAGTCGCTTTACCTGACGCCAGGCCTCGGCCTCTCGTTCGACAAGGCCGGCGCCGCCAGCGCGTTCGAGGAATACGTCTCCGATCCGGCCAAGCCGGTGCCCTATGTGCGCCGCCCGGTTCGCTGGGACGACGGCGACCAGTGGCGCTACTGGCTGACCACCGACCAACGCCACGTGGACGGCCGCCCCGATGTCCTCACCTTCGTCACCGCGCCGCTGAAGGCGCCGCTGAAGATCGCCGGGGAGCCGGTGGTGAACCTGTTCGCCTCCACCAGCGGCACGGATAGCGACTGGGTCGTGAAGCTGATCGACGTCTACCCGGACGCGGTGCCGTCGCAGGTCGAGATGGGCGGCTACGAGCTGGCCGTCGCCATGGACATCTTCCGCGGCCGCTACCGCGAGAGCTTCGAGCACCCCACGGCGATCCCGGCGAACAAGGTCCAGAAGTACCGCTTCGACCTGCCGCCCACGAACCACGTCTTCCTGCCGGGCCACCGGATCATGGTGCAGGTCCAGTCCAGCTGGTTCCCGCTCTACGACCGCAACCCGCAGACCTTCGTGCCGAACATCTTCTTCGCGAAGCCCGGCGACTACCGGAAGGCGACGCAGCGCATCTACCTCAGCGGCGACACCGCGAGCGCGATCGAACTGCCGGTCGTGCCGCTGCAGTAACCTCCCCTCCCCCGAGCGCCGCAAGCGCGAAGAGAGGGGCGGCTGCGCCTACCGCATCGCCTTCCCGCCGCTGACCAGTGGGTTGTCGATGCCGTCGCGGGCGGCGTTCGCGCCCTCCTCGGCCAGGGCCGCGATCCCGGTCGGCGAGAAGTCGGTCCAGGCGCCGTTGGCGGTGGCGCCGGCGCGGGTGATGGCCTTCACCTCGGGCACCTCGATGTAGCCCTTGTCGGCGGCGGTGAAGATCTCGGTCTGCGCCAGCTTCTCCCACGTCGGATCCTCGCGGATCGTCTTCAGCAGCGCCGCCACCGGGTTGAACTGCAGCAGCAGGTCCAGGTCCGACCGGCTCTTGTTGGCGAAGGTCAGGTCCAGCACCCGCTGGCTCACCCCGGCGAAATCGGTCGGCACAGCGCCGGCGTTGGCGAACAGGTTCACCACCACGATCTCGCGGTCCGCGCCGCCGTGGTCGGTGCGCTTGAACAGTTTCAGGACGTCGCTCAGCGGCGTGTTGTCGAACAGGCCGCCGTCCCAATAGGCCCTGCCGCCGATCCGGGTCATCGGGAACGACGGCGGCAGGCTGCCGCTGGCCAGGATGTGGTCCAGGGTCATGCCGCCCCCCGTGCTCTTGAGGTCTGCGCTGTCGAAGGTCACGATCTCGCCGGCCTCGATGTCGGTGGCGGTGACCAGGATCCGCGGTCGCGCCGCCGGGTCGGCCAGGGCCGCCTCGTCCACCAGCCCGGCCAGCGTCCGTTTCAGCGGCTCGGTCGAATAGAGGCTGGTCCAACCCGCCGCCACCCAGACGTCGGTGCGCGGGGTGAAGAAGTGCGGGTTGCCGAACGTCGAGGCATAGCGCTGCAGCGGCTGCGGCCACCACGCCGCCTCCACCGTCACCGCCGACCAGAACGCCTCCAGCGCCGCCAGCGGGTCGCCACCCTTCGGCCGCGCCAGCAGCGCCGCGGTGATCGCGCCGATCGAGACACCGGAGATCACGTCCGGCCGCCAGCCCCGCTCCGCGTACAGCACCCGCACCGCGCCCAGCGCGAACGCGCCCAGAGCGCCGCCGCCCTGCAGCACCAGGGCCCGTACGACCGGGGTGTCGTCCGCCACATCCGCCATCGTCCAGCTCCCGCTCGTCTCGGCCCAGTATGGCGATGCTCTGTGACAGCCGCGGTCAACCCTGCGTGGTCCAAGCCCGGCGACACTCGCATGCCTGCGCGCTCTGGAGGCGCCTGCCATCCCTCTTCGTCATCCCGCGGCTTGTCCGCGGGACCCATGCCGACGCCGCCCTGGCGTTCCCCCGATGTGTCGCGAGCTCTCGACCCATACCGCGCACGCGAAAAAGGGGT
>CBHTUE010000008.1:0-50589 GCA_966096115.1 uncultured Phenylobacterium sp. | reverse complement strand
AACAGGCATTGGAAGACGCCGGGTAAGGGCCTTACTTTCCGCTCATCCCGGCGAATGCCGGGACCCAGATGGAATGACTGGCCCTTGCTCGATCAACACGGGCGCTGATCCAGCCTGACCTTCAGGGTTTCGATCTGGGTCCCGGCATTCGCCGGGATGAGCGGAGAAGAAGATGTCCAGCGCCTACGACTACGCCTTCGACGCCATCAACGGCGGACCGCTGCCCCTGACCACGTTCAAGGACAAGGTGGTGCTGGTGGTGAACACCGCCTCCAAGTGCGGCCTGACCCCGCAGTACAACGGCCTGGAGAAGCTGTACTCCGACTACAAGGACAAGGGCCTGGTGGTGCTGGGCGTGCCCTGCAACCAGTTCATGGGCCAGGAGCCGGGGACCGAGGAAGAGATCCAGACCTTCTGCTCCACCACCTTCGGCATCGACTTCCCGATGACCTCCAAGGTCGACGTGAAGGAGGCGGGCGCGCACCCCTTCTACAAGTGGGCCGAGCAGGAGCTGGGCGAGCCGGCGGTGCCGGTGTGGAACTTCCACAAGATCCTGATCGGCAAGCACGGCGAGGCCCTGCAGGCTTTCGGTCCCCGCACCGAGCCGCTGGACCCGGGCCTGGTCGCCGCCATCGAGGCCGCGCTTTAGGGCGACCCAACCTATTGAAACATAAGGCGCCGTCCTCCCCCGGGGTGGGCGGGGGGCCCCGGGGCCCCCCCCCCCCCCGGGGGTATGACGGTCAGGGATATGAAGCCGTCAGCCTAGGCGTTCACGTCCACCACCACGCGGCCGCGGACCTTGCCGTCCAGGATCTCGCCGCCCAGCCGGGGCAGGTCGGCCAGCGTGGCGCCGGTGGTCATGGCCTCCAGCCTGGCGAGGTCCAGGTCGCGGGCCAGCCGGCTCCAGGCCTCGATGCGGTCGGGCTTGGGCCGCATCACGCTGTCGATCCCCACCAGGGTCACGCCGCGCAGGATGAACGGGGCGACGGAGCCCGGCAGGTCCATGCCCTGCGCCAGGCCGCAGGCGGTGACCACCCCGCCGTAGCGGGTCTGGGCGATCACGTTGGCCAGGGTGTGGCTGCCGACGGCGTCCACCGCCCCCGCCCAGCGCTCCTTCGCCAGCGGCCGGCCGGGGGCCGACAACGTCGCGGCGTCGATCACCTCGGCGGCGCCCAGGCCGGTCAGGTAGTCGCCTTCGGTCTGCACGCGGCGCGAGGAGGCGACGACGCGGTAGCCCAGCTTGGCCAGCAGCGCGATCGCCACGCTGCCCACGCCGCCGGCGGCGCCGGTGACGACGATCTCGCCCTTGTCCGGGGTGACGCCCTGCTTCTCCAGACCCAGCACGCACAGCATCGCCGTGTATCCGGCTGTGCCGATCGCCATGGCCTGGGCCGTGGAAAGGGTCGCGGGCAGGGGCACCAGCCAGTCGCCCTTCAGCCGCGCGCGCTGGGCGTAGCCGCCGTGATGCGTCTCGCCGACGCCCCAGCCGTTCAGCACCACAGCGTCGCCGGCCTCGAAGTCCGGGTGCGACGACGTCTCCACCGTCCCGGCCAGGTCGATGCCCGGGATCAGCGGGAAGACCCGCACCACCGGCGAGCGGCCGGTCAGCGCCAGGCCGTCCTTGAAGTTGATCGTCGAGTGGGCGACCCGCACGGTCACGTCGCCGTCCATCAGGTCGGCGTCGGTCAGGTCCTCGAAGCGGGTTTCCTGCCCGGCCTCGGTCTTGTGGACGCGCAGCGCCCGGAACGTATCCGCCATCTCTCTAGCCTGCCTTATGGGGTTGAGGGGTGAGGCCGTGGCGCTCGCCGCGCCGGCCCTTTACGGCCAGGTCGACGGTCAGCAGGCGCCGCTCGCCCTCGACCCGCATGTTGTTGCCGGGCATCCACATCATCGCCACGTAGTCGCCCAGCGAATCCTCGACGGCGCGGGTGAAGCCCTGGGCGTCCTGCGCCTTGTTCATCTGCAGCTTGGCGAAGCGCAGGTAGCCGGCGTCGTTCTCCGCCACGCGCCGGGCCCAGGCGAAGGTCTCGCGCTCAAGATCGGCCCTGGGCAGCACGCGGTTCACGAAGCCGGCCTCGCGCGCCTCCTCCGGACCGATGAAGCGGCTCTCGAAGCACAGCTCCTTGGCCCGGCGGATGCCGATGTCCCAGGGGATCGACATGTACTCCACGAAGCCCGGCAGGAACTGGCTGTCGTCGGCGGCGAAGACGATGTCCATGGCCGCGGCCAGCATCCAGCCGGCGTAGATGCAGTAGCCCTCGACCATGGCGATGGTCGGCTTCTCGAAGTTGCGCCACTTCAAGAGCAGGTCGAGGTTGTATTTCTTGAAGGCGTCGTAGTGCTGGACGCCTCCGGGGCCGATCTTGGCGTTGCGGTATTCCGCGCCCTCCGGCGTGCCCAGGTCGTGGCCTGTCGAGAACACTCCGCCCGCGCCGCGCACCAGCACGATCTTCACCGCCGCGTTCTCGCGCGCCAGGTCGAAGGCTGCGTCGATCTCGTCCAGCATCCGCCAGCTCTGGGCGTTGCGGTACTGCGGCCGGTTCAGGGTGATGACGCCGACGCCATCCTCCACCGCATAGATGATGTCCTCGAAGGCCACGGATGGCGTCTCCCCTTTGTCGTTGCGCCGACTATAGTCGTCGCAAGTCGAGCGCGCGAAGGGCGAAGGACGCAGATGGGTGTCGTGACGGCCGATCCGATCGAGGAGTCCCTGGACCTGCTGGTCGAGCGCACCGGGGATCCGGCGCCGCAGATCTATGCGCGCCTGTTCGCCGAGTTTCCGCAGGCCGAGCCGCGCTTCGTCCGCGACGTCAGCGGCGAGATCCGGGCCGAGATGCTGGCGATGGTGTTTAACTGCCTGATGGACCCCGGCGGGCCGTACCAGCGCAACCTGATCAGCGCCGAGCGGGTGAACCACGACGGGTTCGGCACGCCGAACGCGGAGTTCAACCGCTTCTTCTGGATCGTCATGGAGACCTGCCGCGACCTGTTGGGCCCGGCCTGGACTCCGGCCTTCGAGGCGGCCTGGACCCAGCGCATCGACGCGGTGCTGGCGGCGGCCGCCCCCAAATGAAAAGGACGCCCCGCCTTTCGGCGGAGCGCCCCCTCAAGTCTCGAACCGCCGCCTAGAAGCGGTACTGCACTTCCACGCCGTAGGTGCGCGGCGGGTTCAGTTCGTAGGTGGTGTTCTGGCCGAACACGCCGGAACGGCCGGGCGTCGGGCTGACGAAGGTCGGCGTGTTGCCGGCCCGCCGGGTCGCCAGGGCCCCGTTCGCATAGCCCTCGTCGTTCAGGATGTTCTTCGCGAACGCGATGAGCGTGTAGTGGTCGGCCTTGTCGCGCCAGGTGAGGCGGGCGTCCAGTTGCCAGAAGTCCGGCGCGCGGTAGTAGGCGCGGTCGAAGATGCTGCCGTACTGGGCGCCGCGGTACACGACCGTGGCGGAGCCGGTGAGGCTGCCGGGGTCGAAGCGCCAGGTGTAGTTGCCGTTCACCGTGAAGCGGTGCTTCGCGGAGTTCGGCAGGGTGTTGCCGTGCAGGTCCTGCAGGTACTGCGGGCCGCAGCCGAACCCGTCGGTGACCGAGGTCACGACGGTGCGGCGGGCCCCCGGCGCCAGGGCGCAGGCGTCGGCCCCGTCGACGGCCAGGCCCTTGCGGATCTCGGCGTCGAGGTAGGAGTAGTTGGCCAGGATCTGCAGGTTGTCGATCGGCTGCCAGATGGTCTCCACTTCCAGGCCCTTGGTGACGGCGCGCGGCACGTTGAACAGCACCGAGTTGGCCGTGCCGCCGGCGGTGGCCGAGGGTTGGGCCAGCGGCACCTGGGCGTTGGAGTACTCGTAGTAGAAGACGTCGCCGTTGATCTGCAGGTTGCGGCCGATGGTGGTCTTCAGGCCGATTTCGAAGGAGTCGAGCGTCTCCTTCTTGGTCTCGGGGTCGGCGCCGAGCGAGGTGTCGATGCCGATCCGGAAGCCGCCCGCCTTATAGCCGCGGCTGTACTTGCCGTAGACCAGGGTGTCCTCGTTGGGCGTCCACTCCAGGCCCGCGGTGCCGGTGGCGGCCCGCCAGGTGTCGTCGTAGAGGCGGGTCTTGAAGCCGGTCGTCGGGTTGTAGGTGGTCGAGACCACGCCCTTGCCGCCGACCAGGCCCAGGGCCCCCTGCGTCACGTCGATCGGCAGCGTGCCGCTCAGCGTGCCGGGAGCGAAGACGATGCGGGTGCTCTCGTAGCCGTGCTTGTGGTCGGTGCCGTAGCGCAGGCCGACCGTGGTCTTCAGGGTTTCGGAGAACTTGTAGTCGATCTGGGTGAAGATCGCCTTGGAGTGCAGGTTGAAGTGCGGGCGGTCGTCGTAGATGTGCCGCAGCGGGTCCGCCGGCGCCGCCCCACCCGTCGCCGAGTTGAGGATGAAGCCGCTGAGGCGCGCTTCGTTCTCCAGCATCGTGAAGACCGGCTGGTCGTAGTTCTCATGATAGAGGAAGGCGCCGAACACGTACTGGAGCGGGCCGTCGCCGGTCGAGATGATATTGATCTCGTTGCTCCACCACTCTTCGCGCTCCTGGTAGTTGAAGGCGTATTTGGTGGGGTAGGTCTGCAGGCCCGCGCCCGTGGCCAAGCAGCCCGGAATGTTCGCGGCGGTATTGGTGTAGCAGGTCGAGTACGACGACACGCCGGTGCCGTCCTGGTCGCCGGTCAGGAAGTAGTGATACTTCGTGCCGCCGGTGATGTACTTAATGTCGAACGCGCCGGCGTGGTAGGTCGTCTGGCTGGCCACGATGACCGTGTTGTTCAGCCGCACCGTCCCGGGCGTGTCGACGCAGATCGTCCGCACGTCGCTCAGCGCCACGTTCGTCGACGGGCAGCCGTTGGCCTGCACGTTCGTCGCCAGGCCCGAATAGGCGAAGCCGGCGTTCGGGACGAGGTTGTTCGACTGCGACTGCTGGGCGGTGTTGTAGGGGAAGGGCGACCAGCTGGAGCGCGAACCCGGTCCGCCCGCGCCGTTGTTCCAGTGAATCAGGCTGACCTTCAGCCAGGTTTCCAGCTTCTCGCTGAACTGCGCCTGCAGCTGGCCTTCGAAGAAGGTGGTGTCGACGATGCCGCCTTCGTCCTTGGAGCCCGGCGCCGTCGAGACGTTGTTGAACCAGCCCTTGGTCTGCTTGTCCCAGTTGCCGGCCACGCGGAACTGCAGCCAGTCGGTGATCGGCCCGGAGACCGCGGCCTCCAGCAGGTGGCGGTTATAGTTCTGGTAGGTGCCGCGGACCTCGGCGTAGAACTCCTTGGTCGGCTTGCGCGAGACGATGTTGATGGCGCCGCCGACCGAGTTGCGGCCGTACAGCGTGCCCTGCGGCCCGCGCAGCACTTCCAGGCGGTCGATGAAGATCGGCGTCTCGCCGGCCTGCACGGTCGAGGTGGAGTAGATGCCGTCGGAATAGACGGCCACCGACGAGTCGGCGGCGTGGCTGTTGTTCAGGCGGCCGACGCCGCGCAGCGAAATCCGGTCGTTCTGCGTGGAGTACTGCAGGCCCGGCGTGAAGTTGGTCATGTCCTGGACGGTGTTGATCCCGACCAGGTCGCGCTTCTCTGACGTGAACGCCGAGATGGCGACCGGCACGTCCTGCAGGCTCTGCTCCCGCTTTTCGGCGGTGACGACGAGCTCTTCGATGGTGTTGCTGCTCGTGGCCGCGGTCTGGGCTTGAGCGGATGCGCCTAGAGCGGCGGCCAGCAGGGCGCTGGTCGCCAAAAGGCTATGCTTGAACTTCATGAAAACTGCCTCCCCGCAGCATTTTGTTGAGCGCTATTTGTTGCGCTTCATGGGGGAAGCTGAACGACGTTCACTCAGCCGTCAACGCAAATGACCGCGGCCGCAATGCGGCAGCGGGCAATATTCGATGTTGCAGCGCCGAAGCAGCGAAGCATCGGAGAGCTGCTGAGGAACGGAACCGAGTGGCGTCTACGAATACTGCACAACTCAAACTTGTATTTCACTCAGGGAAACCTCGGGACGCGGCGAACCGCGTCCCGATGTCGCGGATCGCCTAGAAAAACTTGTACCGGATCTCGATGCCGTAGGTCCGGGGCGGGGTCGTGTAGTAGGTCTTGCTGATGCCCTGGATGCAGTTGCGGACGCCCACCTGGCCCGCCGCCGGGTTGCCGGCGCCGGTCACCACCGGGCTGCAGGTCAGGCCGGCGGGGTTGGCGCCGTAGATGTTGGAGACCGCGCCGTTCACCAGGCCGCCGGTCGCGCCCTGGTCATAGCCGGTCGTGTCGAAGATGTTCTTCACGTAGGCGATGAACTCGTACTTGCCCTTGGCGTCCTTCCAGAGGAAGCGGCCGTCGACCTGATCCCACGTCGGAGCCTTGGTGTACCAGCGCTTGAACAGCGTGCCGTAGGTGTTGTCGCGCCAGGAGTAGGACAGGCTGCCGGTCAGCGAGCCGGGATCGAACAGCCAGGTGTAGTTGACAGCCACGCCGACCTTGTTGCGCGGCGCGTTGGGCAGGTCGTTGCCCTTCAGGCTCTGCAGGCGCCGGAAGCCCAGGCCCGGCAGGCCGTTGGTGTTGTCGTCGACGAGGCAGTCGCCCGCCACCGCCGCGCCGCCGGCCTGGCACTGGGCGATCGTGTGGATCGGCCGGGCCCCCACCGCGGTGGCGGTCGGGTCGGTCGTGTCGATCGCCTGGCCGTTGCGGATCGTCGCGTCGATGTAGGAATAGGTCCCGACGATCTGCAGGTTCTCGATCGGCTGCCAGAGGATTTCAGCCTCGAAGCCCTGCGAACGGGACTTCGGGGTGTTGTAGAACGAGGTCGTGCCCTGGGCGATGGTCGTGGTCACGCCGCCGAGCGTCTGGGTGCCGGAGCGGATCACGCTGATCGGGATCTGCAGGTTCTTGTAGTCGTAGTGGTAGAGGGCGAAGTTGGTCTGGAGCGTCGGGCTCCAGTTCTTCTTCAGGCCCAGCTCGAAGGCGTCCACCGACTCCTTGTCGGAGTAGGGCAGGTAGCTCAGCACCGTGAAGATGCCGATGTTGAAGCCACCCGAGCGGTAACCGCGGCTGTAGCTGAGGTAGCCCAGGGTGTCTTCGTCCGGATGCCACTCGACCTTGGCCGTGCCGGTGACGGCGTGCCAGTTGGCGTCGTACTTGCGATTGGCGAAGCCCTGGGCGTCGTAGGTCGTCGGCCCGACGACCCCTTGCGGGATGCCGTCGTTGACCGCGCCGGTGCCGCCGGCGACCACCGTCGTGACCCCGGTCAGGTCCAGCGGCGCGGAGAAGAACTCCGGCGGCAGGCCGAGGCAGGCCGGAAGGCCGAAGCAGAGCAGGCGGACCCGCTCGGTCCCGTACTTGCGGTCGTGCGAGTAGCGCAGGCCGCCGGTGACGGTCCATTGCTCGCCGATGTCATAGGTGACCTGGCCATAGGCCGCGTAGGAGGTGTCGCTGACTGATGGACGGTTGTCGAAGCGGCGGCCGGTGCCGGTGGGGCAGGCGGCGGCGGCGGCGGGCTGGCCCACGGCCGTGCTGGTGCCGGTCCGGCAGACGCCGAACGGCGGCACGATGTTCCACTGCGTCTGGCGCGGATCCTCGCTGGTGGAGACCGGCTGGCGATAGTGCTGGTGGAAGTAGTAGGCGCCCGCGATCCACTGGAACGGGCCGTCCTTCGTCGAGACGAAGTTGATCTCGTTCGAGATGAAGCCGTTGCGCTCCTGGTAGTCGAACTTCTCCTGCGGGTAGAAGGTCGTCGCGCCCGCGGTGAACTGCGTAATCGGCGAGTCCTGGCTGCCGCCGGGGACCGAACCCTGGAGGTGGTACCAGTAGCGGACGCCGCCCACGATGTACTTAATGTCGAAACCGTCGGCGTGGTACGTCCAGTGGCTCGCCACCGTGTACGCGTTGGGCACCCGCACATTGTAGGTGATCGGGCGGTTGATCTGCCACGGGTTGTTGTACGAGGCGTTCGTGCACCCGTTGGGGCCGGCCGCGTTCACCACATTGGTCGCGAGGCCGGAACACCCGAAGCCGGCATTGATGGCCGTGGCCGCTTCCGGGAACTCGACGATGTTGAACGAGTCGCGACCGTTGGGATTGGTGGCGGAACGGAACGGCTTCCGACTGCCGTCGACGTTGAAGATCTCAGGCGTCCAGCCCGCGGACTGGGAGCCCGGCCCGCCGGCGCCGTTGCGCCAGTTGGTGTAGCCGATCTTCGACCACATCTCGAGCTTGTCCGAGAACTGAACCTGGATCTGGCCCTCGACGTAGAAGGTGTCGAGCACGTTGCCCTCGGACGGCATGCCCGGGACGGTGTTCTTGATGTAACCCTTGCCCTGGTATTCCCAGTTGGCGAACAGGCGCGCCTGCACGCGGTCGCCGAGCGGTCCGGAGACGGCGCCCTCCACGATCGCGTGGTTGTAGTTGCCGTAGGTGGCGCGCACCTCGGCGTAGGGCTCCTTGGTCGGACGGCGCGACAGGATGTTGATCGCGCCGGCGATCGAGTTGCGTCCGTACAGCGTGCCCTGCGGGCCGCGGAGGATTTCCACTCGGTCCAGCGCCAGGGTCGAGGACCCGGCCCGCACGGCGAACGTCTCGTAGACGCCGTCGGCGTAGTTGGCGACCGACGCGTCGGCCGACAGCACGTTGGTGAGGCGCCCCAGGCCGCGGAGCGAAATCCGGTCCGTCGCTGTGGAGTACTGCAGGCCGGGCGTGAAGTTCGTCATGTCCTGAATGGACTGGATGCCGACGACGTCGCGCTGTTCGGACGTGAACGCCGAAATGGCGACCGGGATGTCCTGAAGACTCTGTTCCCGCTTTTCGGCGGTGACCACCAGTTCGGCGATCGTGTTGGTATTGGTGTTGGCCGCGGTCTGCGCGCTGGCAGATGTGCCTAGAGCGGCGGCCAGCAGAGCGCTGGACGCCAGCAGGGTGTGCTTAAACGCCATGTGTGAACTGCCTCCCCGCAGTTGCTGAACGCTATTTCTTGCGCTTGAAGGGAAGGCTGAAGCAGGCCCGCCAAACCGTCAACTCAAATGCGGTAAGTTAACATTGATAACCAAATACACGGCATTTCGAGACTGGTGGAACGACAAGATCGCGCCGCTCTAGAGCTTGCCGCCACGTCAGATTTGAGCAATGGTCATGGTGTTTCTGACTTTGTTCATCCCAATAAACAACCTTGAGGCGCGCCCCGTGCGCGCCTCATTTGTTTTACTGCGTCAGAATTCCGCCATGCGTCTACACGCCTTCGCACCTGCAATGAGGCCGCGAATCCTTACTGGGCAAGGAAATCCCAGGCCTCAAAGATCAAAGATATCGGCGCTGCAACATAACCCGTTCCGCGATATGCTGATGCTCGCTCTGGTGGAGTAGGCCGCCGGATCACGCTCGCCTCTTCCGTCGCCGCCCGCCCGACCTTAGAGAGGGCGCTCGCAAAGTCGGGAGCCAATCAAATGCACCGCAGACCGGACGGATCCTGGGACAAGTCCCGGCTGCCGAGTCGCCACACCACCGTCGGGCCCGAACGGGCGCCGCACCGATCGTACTATTACGCCATGGGCCTGGGGACGCGGGAGATCGCCCAGCCGTTCGTGGGCGTCGCCCACTGCGGCAACCAGTCGGCGCCTTGCAACACCGCGCTCGAGCGCCAGGCGCACGCGGCGGCGGAGGGCGTGAAGGCGGCGGGCGGCACCCCGCGCGAGTTCGCCACCATCACCGTCACCGACGGCATCGCCATGGGCCACGAAGGCATGCGCTCGTCCCTCGTCAGCCGCGAGGTGATCGCCGACTCGGTGGAGCTGAGCGTCCGCGGGCACGCCTATGACGCCCTGGTCGGCATCGCCGGGTGCGACAAGAGCCTGCCCGGCATGATGATGGCGATGCTGCGCCTGAACGTGCCCAGCGTGTTCCTCTATGGCGGCTCGATCCTGCCGGGCAACCTCGATGGCAAGGATCTGACGGTGCAGGACGTCTTCGAGGCCGTCGGCCAGTTCTCCGCCGGCACGATCACCGAGGACCGCCTCTGCCAAGTGGAACAGCATGCTTGCCCCGGGGACGGCGCCTGCGGCGGCCAGTTCACCGCCAACACCATGGCCTGCGTGTCCGAGGCCATCGGCCTGGCCCTGCCGCTGTCGTCGGCCCTGCCGGCGGCCTACCTCAGCCGCGACGACTACGCCCGCGCGTCGGGCGAAGCGGTGATGCGCCTGATCGAGCAGAACATCCGCCCGCGCGACATCTGCACCCGCAAGGCGTTCGAGAACGCCGCCGTGGTCGTGGCCGCGACGGGCGGCTCCACCAACGGCGGCCTGCACCTGCCGGCCATGGCGCATGAGTGCGGCATCGAGTTCACCCTGCGCGACTTCGCCCAGATCTGCGCGCGCACGCCCTACATCGCCGACCTGAAGCCGGGCGGCCGGTTCGTGGCCAAGAACATGGGCGAGGCCGGCGGCGTGCCGATGCTGCTGAAGACCCTGCTGGACGGCGGTTACCTGCACGGCGACTGCATGACCGTGACCGGCAAGACCCTGGCCGAGAATCTGGCCGACGTGGTCTGGCGCGACGACCAGGAGGTGATCCGCCCGGTCTCCAACCCGCTGTCGCCCACCGGCGGCCTCGTCGGCCTCTGGGGCTCGCTGGCCCCCGACGGCGCGATCGTGAAGGTCGCGGGGCTGAAGCACCTCAAGCACCGCGGCCCGGCCCGGGTGTTCCACGGCGAAGCCGCCTGCTTCGCCGCCGTCGAGGCGCGCGACTACAAGGAAGGCGACGTCCTGGTGATCCGCTACGAGGGCTGCAAGGGCGGTCCCGGGATGCGCGAGATGCTGTCGACCACCGCGGCCCTCTACGGCCAGGGCGTGGAGAACATCGCCCTGATCACCGACGGCCGGTTCTCCGGCGCCACCCGCGGCCTCTGCATCGGCCACGTCGGGCCGGAGGCGCAGGACGGCGGCCCGATCGCCCTGGTGCGGGACGGCGACATCATCGCCATCGACGCCGAGGCCGGGACCATCGAGCTCGAGGTCGAACCTAGCGAACTCGAGGCCCGCGCACGCGATTGGCGGGCGCCCACGACCAACTACCAGTCGGGCGCGCTCTGGAAGTTCGCGAAGCAGGTCGGACCGGTCCACCTGGGCGCCACGACCCATCCGGGCGCGGCGGCCGAGACCCACGTCTACGCGGACCTCTGACGTGCGCATCCTGGGCCTGATCGGGGGGATCAGCGCCGAGAGCACCACGGTCTACTACCGCGAGCTGACGCGGCTGGTGCGCGAGCGGCTGGGCGGGCTGCACTCGTGCCAGCTGATCCTGTGGTCGGTGGACTTCGCGCCGATCGCCGAGTTGCAGGCGAAGGAAGACTGGGAGGCCACCGGTGCGATCCTGGCCGATGCGGCGCGTCGCCTGGAGGCCGCCGGCGCCGAGGCGATCGTGATCTGCGCCAACACCATGCACCTGAACGCGCCGCACATCCGCGCAGCCGTCGGCGTCCCGGTGATCCACATCGCCGACGCCACGGCCCAGGCGCTGAAGGCGAGGGGCGTCACCCGGCCGCTGCTGCTGGCGACCCGCTTCACGATGGAGAAGGCGTTCTACCGCGACCGCCTGGCCGAGCTGGGCCTGCCGGCCCTGACGCCGGAGCAGGCCGACCGCGACCACCTGCACGCCATCATCTACGACGAGCTGTGCCAGGGCGTGATCACCGCCCGGTCGAAGGCCGACGTGCTAGCGATCATCGAGCGCGGCCGCGCCGCCGGCGCCGACGGGATCATCTTCGGCTGCACCGAGATCGGCCTGCTGCTCGACCCCGCCGACATGCCCCTGCCCACCGTCGACACCGCCGTGGCCCACGCCGAGGCGGCGGTGGACTTCGCGCTAGGTTAGCAGAGCCGGGCGGCTCATGAGCGTCACACGCTCGCGCCCAGAGTGGTGAGCAGGTCGTCCAACGCCTCGAACTGCTCGGGCCACGCGCCCGTGCTCCCGGAGGCCATGGCGGCGTCGAGCGCCTCCTTCGAGGGATAGAGGTCGTGCACGACGACCCGCGTCTTACCGTCCGTTTCCTCGAACGTCACCGTGCTCACGGCCGCCTCCGCATCTTCCTCGTTCGTCCAGACGATGCGGGAGGGGGGCGTGACTTCGATGTAGCGCCCGAAGAAGGCCATGGGCTGCTCCGAGGCCGGGTGGCCGAACACGAAACGGTACGAGCCCCCCGTGCGGGCATCGATCTCGCAGGACAGGAAGGTGATGCCGAACGACTTCGGCGCCCACCACCGCGTCATCAGCTCGGGCTTCGTCCACGCCTCAAACACGAGGCGCGCCGGCCCGTTGACGGTCCGCGTCGCGACGAGCTCCCGGTCCGAAGTTCGTTCGACCGTTGTGCGGCTAGTCATCGGCCTTCTCCTTGCGTTTCAAGTCCTCGACGACCTGGTCCAGGGCGTCGAAGCGGGCGTCCCAAAGCCGGCGATGCCCCTCAATCCAGGCCGCCGCCTCGTCGAGCCCGCGACCGCCAATCCGGCAGGTCCGCACGCGGCCGACCTTCTCCGTCGTGACGAGCCCGGCGTGCTCCAGGACACCGACGTGCTTCTTCATGCCGGTGAGGGTCATGTGGAACTTGTCGGCCAGCTCGGTGATCGAAGCGTCCGAACGCCCGAGCCGCTCCAGAACCCCGCGCCGGGTGGCGTCGGAGAGCGCGGCGAACGAGGCGTCGAGGCGGGCTGTCGTATGCTGTACCATATGGTTCAGCGTTTAGCGCGCAGGCGGGCGACGCGCAAGGGACCGCGCGGGCTGGAGGCGGACCTTCCGAACGTCGGCGGTGGGTGGAAGAGGGCGGTCTCCTCTCCCAGGCGCGGAGCGCCGTGGGAGAGGCCGGGAGAGGGCGGCGCAGGCCTGCGGCTCATGCGCTCCGTTTGGATCAAGGTCCGCGCCAGCCGTGCGACCGGGTCCAACGTGTGGGGATGACAGTCCGCCGCGCCGCCCTCTCCCGACCTCTCCCACGATGCTTCGCATCGGGGAGAGGCGATCCTTCGCGGAACGTCCTGGAGAACGCGTCCTAGTTGGCCGGGGCCGGGGGCCACTTCACGCCCAGCTGGTCCAGGTAGGTCGGGTACTTGTCCGGGTCGTAGTAGAGCTTCTGCATCGCCGGGCGATACGTGGCCATGATCTGGGCGTTGGCCTGGATGTTCGGCCGGTCCGTGGCCGCCAGGAACGAGACGTACCTCTCGTCCTTGGTCTGGACGTTGGTGAAATAGGCCTTGGCGTCCGCCACCAGTTGCGGCCGTTCCAGCAGGTCCAGCAGGGTCATCGCCACCACCTTGGACCCGGCGACGACGCCCTTGTGCGCGATGGGTGTCGCCATGGCGATGGCGTTGACCCAGTTGTGGCCCGGCAGGCCGGGGATATTGGCCGGGTACATCACCGTGATGGTGGGCATGGTCCAGGCGATGTCGCCGATGTCGTCGGATGGTCCGCTCTCGGGCTTCTCCACGGGGGCCTGCAGGCCGGCCATGGTGGTCGCCAGGCCGGTTTCCTTGGCGTTGATCAGCTTCTGGACCGAGCGGGCGAACGCCTGCTCCTGCGGCGTCCAGGCGGGCAGGCCGACCAGCTTCATGTTGGCCGCGGCGGCCTCGGCCATCGGTTTGTTGAAATGCTGCGGGGCCGCCGCCCCGACCAGTTCGTGATCGACCGTCGTCTTCGTCATCAGGGCCGCGCCGTCGGCGACCCGGTTGGCGGAGGCGTACATGTTCGCGATCTCGGCGAACGACTGCTGGCGCAGGTAGTACCAGACGGTCGCCTCGGGCGGCACGACGTTGGGCTGGTCGCCGCCGTCCGAGATCACCCGGTGCGACCGCTGCTCGGGCCGCAGGTGCTCGCGGGTGTAGTTCCAGCCGATGTCCATCAGCTCGACGGCGTCGAGGGCGCTGCGGCCGCGCCACGGGGCCAGGGCCGCGTGCGAGGCCTCGCCGTGGAAGTGGTACTTCACCGACACCGCGCCGGTGGTGCCGTTCTTCTGGCCCCAGCTGACCGACAGGTTGTCGCCGACGTGGGTGAAGATGGTCACGTCCACGCCCTTGAAGACGCCGTCGCGCACCATGTAGGCCTTGCCGCCCAGAAGTTCCTCGGCGACGCCCGGCCACAGGACGAGCGTGCCGGAGATGTGCTCCTTCTGCATGATCTCCTTGACCGCCAGGGCCGCGACCACGTTCAGCGCCTGGCCGGAGTTGTGGCCTTCGCCATGGCCCGGCGCGCCGGGCACGAGGGGCTCGCGCACCGCGACGCCGGGCTTCTGGCTGGCCTTGGGCAGGCAGTCGATGTCACTGCCGAGCGCGATGACCGGGCCGCCGGTCCCGTTGCTCCAGGTCGCCGTCCAGCCGGTCGGCAGGCCCGCCACGCCGCGGGTGACCTTGAAGCCGTTCTGCTCGAGCACGCCGGTGACGTACTTCGAGGTCTCGACCTCCTGGTAGCCCAGTTCGCCGAAGCTGAAGATCTTGTCGGTCATCACCTGGGCGAGCTTGGCGCGGGCGTCGACCCCGGCCACCGCCGCCGCCTTGTGCTTGCCCAGCACGCCGGGAGGTGTGGCCGCCGAGGCCGCGCCCGCCAACGCCATCGCCGCCACCGTCGCGCCAAGCCACGTCTTCATCTGCCCACTCCCCGGATGCCCGCGCCGATCTGAGCCGCGCCGCGGGCCGCTGGCAATGGTCCTAGGGCAGGGCGCTGACGCCGAACATGTAGGGGTGCCCGAACAGCAGCGCGGCCCAGACCGCCACGGCGAGCACGATCCGCCACCAGCCGATCTCGGCGAGGTCGAGTTTCTGGCGGCCGGCGGCGACGGCGCCGAAGGGGATGTTGGAGGTCTGGGCGGCGAAGGCGTCCCAGGTCGCGCCCAGCGCCCGCTTGCGCTTGGCGTCGATGCTGGTCGTGCCGAACAGCCCGAGCAGGAACATGGTCCCGAACAACACGATCGAGGCCCGGTCGCCGTTCACCAGCAGGTGCCCGGCCGCCCAGATCGTCACGCCCCACAGGAACGGATGCCGTGTGATCCGCAGCATCCCCTTGATCGCGTCGGGCCGATCCAGGACGCCTTCCTGGCGTACACTGGTGGGGTTGGGCGTCGTCAGGCCGGGCACGATCAGCAGCATGGCCAGCAGTTGCAGGCCGATCTGGATGTGGCGGGTGACCGGGGCCAGGTCCCAGTAGGCGGCGTTCCAGGGCGCGCTGCGGGCCTGGGCGAAGGCGAAGCCCAGCCAGGTGAGCCCGGCGACCGAGGCCAGCGAGAACAGACCCATGTAGGGCCCCTGGCCGATGGCGCCGGTCAGGGCGTCGCGCACGCGGGTGCCAGACACCAGGAGGTGGATCAGCAGGAAGAACAGGGCGGCGGCGATGAGGTTGGTCATGGAGGCCTCCTTCCGCGCTGACTCTGGCTTTTGGGTTTACATTGTCAATTGATAGTGCGCCGGTCGTCCATCACGTCGTCTTCATCATCGCCCATATCGTCGTCGTCTTCCCACGGCGGCGTCTCGAAGGCGGGCGGGGCGGCGGGCGCGGCGCGGGGCGTCGGAGCGGCGACAGCGGGTGCCGGCTTCGGCGCGCCGGGCCGGCGCAGCAGCGCCTCGATGCGGGCGATCCAGCGGTTGGCTTCGTGCAACGCCTCGTCGGGGGCCAGTCGGCCGCGGTGGGTCTCGTCCTCGGGCTTCCAGAGGTCGAGCTCGAAGTCGGGGTGATGGGCGTCGTCGAACACGAACCGCAGCCGTACCAGCTCGGTGGGCGCGGCCAGCTCGTCCAGCGGCCGGCGGGATTCGCCCCGGAACGTGCGCGCCGCCACGCGGCGGTCGACGATCAGCTCAACGCCGATCAACTCGTCCAGCCGGTAGGTGAGCCGCCACCCGCCCTTGTCCCAGGCCGTCGCCAGCTGGGCGGACGAGAGGTCGAAGCCGATCGCCGAGCCGCGGCCGCGGGCGACCAGCAGGGGGTTGGGCTCGGCGCCCAGCGCCTGGGCCAGGGTGCGCTTCAGCCGCCGCGTCTCGTCCAGGTACCAGGCCAGCACGCCGCCCAGCACGGCGATCGCGCCGCCCACCAGCGCCAGCAGCGTCAGAAGCCGGGCCGCCTCATCCATGGCGGGGAAGCTAACGCCATTCGCCGAGTCGCCTAAGCGGGGCGGATCACCGGCACGTGCGGGGCCGAGTCCAGCGGCGCGAGGCCCGTGAGGCGCGGGTCGTCGGCGATCTCCACCTGACGACGGAAGGGCGCGAAACCCGAGCGCATGTAGAAGGCCGGCGCGCCCGGCGCGTCGAGCGTGCAGGTGTGGACCCAGAAGCGCTTGATCGGCCGCGACCAGGCCATGTCGATCGCCCGGTTCATCATCCAGCGCGCCGCCCCGCCGCCGATCAGCCCCGCCGAGACGCCGAAGTAGACCAGCTCGCAGGTGTCGGGCTCGCGGAAGTCGAGCTCCAGGATGCCGACTTCGCCGTCGGCCGCCTCCAGCCGGTAGACCTCGACGGCGGGGTCGGTCAGGTCGGCCATCAGTTGCTCGGTGGGGGTGATCAGCCGGGTGAACCACAGCCAGTCGCGGCCGACGGCGCGGTAGAGGTCCAGGTACTCCGCCGCCGTGGGTGTCTCCAGCCGCCGCAGGGTCCAGGGCGGATCGGCGATCTCGGGGCGGGCGGCCGGCCGCGCGAACATCTGCAGCGAGGTGACGATGTCGGCGATCTTGCCGTCGGCGACGTCGTGGAAGCCGTTCTCCAGCACGCCCTAGACGTCCAGCTCGACGACCAGCGGCACGTGGTCGGACGGCTTCTCCCAGGCCCGCACGTGGCGGTGGATGGTCACGCCGCTCAGCAGGTCCGCCGCCTGGGGGGAGAGCAGGGCGTGGTCGATGCGGATGCCGTTGTTCCGGTCCCAGGCGCCCGCCTGGTAGTCCCAGAAGGTGTAGGCGCCCGGCGCGCCGTCGGCCTCCAGGTAGGCCTCGCTCAGGCCCAGGTTCTTCAGCGCCCGAAACGCGCCGCGGGTCTGCGGCTGGAAGAGGGCGTCGTCGGTCCAGTTGTCCGGGAACTCGGCGTCGCGCCGCTCGGGGATGACGTTGTAGTCGCCCAGGATCGCGAACGGCTCCTCCAGGTCCAGCAGGCCCTTCGCGTGGGTGTGCAGCCGGGCCATCCAGCCCAGCTTGTAGGCGAACTTCTCGGTGGCGACCGGATTGCCGTTGGGCAGGTAGATGCCCACCACCCGCACCGGCTGCGGTCCGGACACCACGGCTTCGATGTAGCGGGCCTGTTCGTCGGTGTCGTCGCCGGGCAGCTCGCGGCGGACGTCCTCCAGCGGCGTCTTCGACAGCATGGCGACGCCGTTGTAGGTCTTCTGCCCGTGGACGGCGACGTTGTAGCCAAGCCGTTCAAAGGCTTCGGTGGGGAACTTCTCGTCGACGCACTTGATCTCCTGCAGCACCGCGACGTCGGGCTTCGCCTCCTCGAACCAGCGCAGCACCGTCTCCAGCCGCGCATTGACCGAGTTCACGTTCCAGGTGGCGATCTTCATCGAGGGCTCCGGCGGGCGAGGGCGCGAAGCTAGTCAACGCCGGGGCCGTCCGCCAGCCCAACCCACTTCGTCATCCCCCGGCTTGTCCGGGGGACCCATGCTTCTACCGCAAGGGAGATCGTGGGCATCCGCAGCGTCTATGCTTGGGGCGCTTCCGAGGGACTCGTCGTTCCGGAAACATAGGTCCCCCGGACAAGCCGGGGGATGACGGCAAGGGATGACGGATCAGATCGAGAAGCTGACGCCGCAGCCGCAGCTGGACTTGGCGTTGGGGTTGCGGACGCGGAATTCGGCGCCGGCCAGTTCGTCGACGAAGTCGATCACCGAGCCCTTCAGCAGCACCAGGGACATCTCGTCCACCAGCGCCGCGGCCCCGTTCAGCTCGATCCGCAAGTCGTCCGGCTGGGCCTCGTCCACCAGGTCGAACTGGTACTGGAAGCCCGAGCAGCCGCCGCCCTCCACCGCCACGCGCAGCATGATCGGGCGGCCTTCCTGGACGCCGATGGCCGAGATGCGCTGCGCCGCCGAGGGCGAGAGGGTGAGGTCGGGGGTGGTCATGCTTCCCTTAGACGTTCGTTCGGTCTCGACTATATGAGGGCCTTAGCGGCTTCGACCAAGGGGCCAGGACTTAGAACGGTTCGATGGCCTCCAGTATCCCGACGCGCGCACCCTACGCCGAAGACGCCGCCGCGTCGCGCGGCCGCAAGGTCGCGGAGGCGCACAGCCGCACGCGCACCGACTTCGCCCGCGACCGCGACCGCATCATCCACTCCACGGCCTTCCGCAGGCTCAAGGAGAAGACCCAGGTGTTCGTGGCGCACGAGGGCGACCATTTCCGCACCCGCCTGACCCACAGCCTCGAGGTCGCCCAGATCGCCCGCAGCCTGGCCACCGCGCTGGGCCTGGACGCCGACCTCGCCGAGACCATCGCGCTCGCCCACGACCTGGGACACCCGCCGTTCGGCCACGCCGGCGAGGACGAGCTGCAGGTGCAAATGCAGGGCTTCGGCGGCTTCGACCACAACGTCCAGACGTTCCGGGTGGTAACCAAGCTGGAGCGCCGCTACCCGCGCTTCGACGGCCTGAACCTGACGTGGGAGACGCTGGAAGGCGTCATCAAGCACAACGGCCCGGTGGTGGACCAGCTCAGCAAGCCGTCGTGGAGCGCCATCTCCGAGTTCGACGCCCAGTATGCGCTGCGCCTGGACACCTGGGCCTCGGCCGAGGCCCAGGTCGCCGCCCTGGCCGACGACATCGCCTACAACAACCACGACGTGGATGACGGGGTGCTGGCCGGCCTGTTCAACCTGGATGAACTCGCGCAGGTGCCGCTGATCGGGCCGCATGTGCAGAGCGCCTGGGCCGACTATCCGGACTGCGAGCCGGGCATCCTGCGGCTGGAAGCGGTGCGCCGGATGATCGGCGCCATGGTCGACGACGTGCTGGCGGAGACCCGCCGGCGCGCCGACGTCGGCAAGGTGGGTTCGCCGGAACAGGTGCGCATGCTGGGCCACGCCCTGGTCGCCTTCTCCCGCGACATGGTCGAGGACCTGGGCAGCCTGCGGAAGTTCCTGATGGACCGCATGTACCGCCACTGGAAGGTCAACCGCACCCGCAGCCAGGCGCGGCGCATCCTGGCGGAGATGTTCCAGCTGTTCATGGCCGAGCCGGACGTGCTGCCGAACGAGTGGGGGACGCGCTGCGAAGGCCGCGACCAGGCCGGGCGCGCCCGGGTGGTCTGCGACTACATCGCCGGCATGACCGACCGCTACGCGATCGAAGAGCACAAGAAGCTGTTCCACCTCGACGTCTGGAACTGAGCGTGGACGTGCTGGTGGTGCGGGCGCCGATGTATCATTCGCCCGGCGACGAGGCGGCGTTCCTGGGCTGGCTCAAGCGGATCCGTGCGGTGGCCGGCGTGCAGAACCGCGGCTCCGACGTCCACATCGCGCTCCGCCCCGGCAAGATCTCCTCGGACGAGATGCGGGAATTCCGGGCCCTGTTTCACCGCTACGGCCTGGATACGTCGGGCCTCATGGACATCGAGCGGCGCTAGCGAAGCGCACAGAAATTCCGCGCGCCCCGCCCACGTCTCGCCACGACCTTCGATAGACTGGCGGCGAATGCGGGCGATTCGTTCCGGGAACGGTCGCGCGCGGTCCTGATCTCGGAGCCCACGCGATGACCGACCACCAGCGCGGCGCCTATACGCCCCCCACGGCCGACGCGCCGTTGAGTTTCGATCCGCGCCAGCCGGTGCGCGGCGCGCGGCCGATCCCGTTCACTTTGATCCTGAGCGTCCTGGTGCTGGCGGCGCTGGTGGCGGCGATCTTCTACTTCTACCAGTCGGGCGTGCGGAAGGCCGGCCAGGCGCCGCAGGTGGTGGGCGAACCCACCCAGGTGATCAAGACCCCGCCGCCCGCCGAGGCCCAGCCGGCCGACGCCGCCGCGGGCCTGCAGGTCTACAAGGAAGAGCAGGGCCAGCCGATGGAGACGGTGCCCGCCGCGCCCACCTTCACCAAGGGACCGGAAGCCCCGCAGGCGCGGCCGACCGCGCCGGTGACGGTCGCCCAGGCCCCGCCGGCGCAGGCGGCTCCGGCCGCCGCGGCCCCGGCCATTCGTCCGGCGATCCCGGCGGCGGCTCCGCCCACCGCCGCGCAGACCGCGGCCGCCGCGAAGATCGTCGGCGCGACGCCGACGCCGAAGACGGCGCCGCCGCCCGCGAAGGTCGAGCCGGTCGCGCCGAAGGCCGTGACGCCGGCGCCGAAGCCGCCCGCGCCCGTCGCCAAGGCCGAGACGCCGAAGGCCGAGGCTGCCAAGCCGGCCACCGGCGGCGCCGTGGTGCAGATCGGCGCCGTCAGCTCCAAGGACCTGGCCGAGAAGGCCTGGAAGGACGCCGTCGCCGTCGCGCCGGGCCTGTCGGCCGGCAAGGGCAAGGGCGTCGAGCCGATCGAGAAGAATGGCGGGACGCTCTACCGCACGTCGGTCACCGGCTTCGCCTCCAAGGCGGACGCCCAGGCCTTCTGCGCCAAGCTCCAGGCCGCCGGGAAGAGCTGCTTCGTCCGGTGACCGACGCCGCGGCCATCCTGGGCTGCGCCGGTCCGGTGCTGAGCGCGGCGGAGAAGGCTTTCTTCGCCGACGCGCGGCCCTGGGGCTTCATCCTCTTCAAGCGCAACGTCGAGACGCCCGAGCAGGTGAGGGCGCTGACCGCCGAACTGCGCTGGACGGTCCAGCGCGCCGACGCCCCGATCCTGATCGACCAGGAGGGCGGGCGCGTGCAGCGCCTCGGTCCGCCGCACTGGCGGCGCTATCCGCCAGGCGGGGCCTACGGCCACCTGGCGTCCAACGATCCGCTGCTGCGCCGCGAGGTCACCCGCCTGGGCGCCCGGCTGATGGCCCATGACCTGGCGGCGCTGGGCGTCAGTGTCGACTGCCTGCCGGTGCTGGACGTGCCCGACCCGAGCGGCCACGAGATCATCGGCGACCGCGCCTATGGCCCCGGGCCGGACGACGTCGCCCTGCTGGGCCGCGCCGCCGCCGAGGGGCTGATCGCCGGCGGGGTGCTGCCGGTCATCAAGCACATCCCCGGCCACGGCCGCGCCCGGGCCGACAGCCACCTGGAGCTGCCGGTCGTCGACGCCGGCTGGGACGAGCTGGAGGCCCGCGACTTCGCGCCGTTCAAGGCGCTCAGCGACATGCCGATGGCGATGACAGCCCACGTGATCTACGGCTCCATCGACCGCCGCGCGCCGGCCACCACCTCGCGTTCGGTGCTTCGCCGGGTGGTGCGCGGCGCCATCGGCTTCGACGGCCTCGTCATGACCGACGACCTGTCGATGAAGGCGCTCAAGGGCGGGTT
Source organism: uncultured Phenylobacterium sp. (assembly GCA_966096115.1). GTDB lineage: Bacteria > Pseudomonadota > Alphaproteobacteria > Caulobacterales > Caulobacteraceae > Phenylobacterium. The sequence continues at coordinate 29,251 of CBHTUE010000008.1, read as the reverse complement.
CCGCGAACGCGCCGAGGCCGCGCGTGCGGCCGGCTGCGACGTGGTCCTGCACTGCAACGGCGACATGGCCGAGATGAAGGCGGTCGTGGCCGGCGCGGGCAAGCTGAGCGGCCGGGCGCTGCGGCGGGCGCGGGCGGCGCTGGCGCGCCTACCGAAAACTGTGGAGCCCTTCGATGCGGCCGAGGGCCGCGCTCGCTTCGACGCGGCGTTTCAAGGAAAGTGGGCGGCATGAGCGAAGGCTTCCAGCCCAGCCTCGACTTCGACGCAGCCAACACCGCGGCGGCGGACGGCGAGGCCCTGATCATCGACCTGGACGGCTACGAAGGGCCGCTGCACGTGCTGCTGGCCCTGGCCCGCAGCCAGAAGGTCGACCTGATGAAGCTGTCGGTCCTCAAGCTGGCCGAACAGTACCTGGCCTTCGTGCAGGAGGCGCGGCGCCGCCGATTCTCGCTGGCCGCCGACTACCTCGTGATGGCCGCCTGGCTGGCCTACCTGAAGTCGCGCCTGCTGCTGCCCAAGCCCGAGCAGCCGAAGGCGGAGGAAGCGCCGGCCGAGGAGGTGGCGGCCCGGCTGGCCTTCCGCCTCGCCAAGCTGGAGGCGATGCGTAACGCCGCGGAGGGCCTGCGCACCCGCGCCCAGCTGGGCCGCGAGGTGTTCGTGCGCGGCGATCCCGAGGCGATCCGCATCATCCCGTCCGGCCGGATCGAGGGCGACCTCTACAGCCTGATGAGCGCCTACATCGGCCAGCGCCAGAAGGAGGCGCAGCGCAGCTACAAGCCGGCCGCGCCGGTGGCCTATCCGCTGGAGGACGCCCGCGACCGCCTGCGCCGCCTGCTGCCGGAGCTGGACCGCTGGACCCCGCTGGCCGGCGTCGCGCCCCTCGGCACGCCCACCGCCGGGCCGACCCGGGCGTCGTATGTCGCCTCGACGCTGTCGGCCAGCCTGGAGCTGGTGAAGGGCGGCGAGCTGGAGGCCCGTCAGCTGGAGGCGTTCGCCGACATCTATCTGAGGGCGCGGAAGGGTGAGACGACGGCATGAGTGACCGGCTGGAAACCGCCCGCGAGATCGAGGCGCTGCTGTTCGCCGCCGCCGGGCCGCTGACGCAGAAGGACCTGGCCAGCCGGCTGCCCGAAGGCGCCGACGTGATGGGCGCGCTGGAGGAGTTGGCGACCCGCTACGCCGGCCGCGGCGTGGTGCTGGCGGAGATCGCGGGCGGGTGGCGCTTCCAGACCGCCGAGGACCTGGCCTGGCTGATGACCGAGGAGCGGGACGAGCCGCGCCGGCTCTCCAAGGCCGCCCAGGAGACGCTGGCGATCATCGCGTACCACCAGCCTGTGACCCGCGCGGAGATCGAGGCCGTGCGCGGCGTGCAGGCCAGCCGCGGCACGCTGGACGTGCTGCTGGAGCTGGGCATGGTGCGCATGCGCGGGCGCCGCCGCACGCCGGGCCGCCCGGTGACCTACGGCACCACCGACGCCTTCCTGGAGCACTACGGGCTGGCCGCGCTGGCCGACCTGCCGGGCATGGCCGAGATGAAGGCCGCGGGCCTCCTGTCGCTGGACCTGCCGCCGGACTTCGCCGTGCCCGACCCCAACCTGGCCGCCGCCGACGAGGACCCGCTGGACGCCGACGCGCCGGAGTTCCACGTGGACTTCCTGGGCGAGGACAGCTGAGGGCGAAAAGGCCGCGATGGCTTGCGCGGTGCGGACGGACTATATAGCGGCGTAGAGAACGGGCGGCCGGATGCAGGGGCCGCGCCTCAGGAGAGTTCAGCGCATGGGCGCCTTTAGCATCTGGCACGTTTTGGCGGTCGTGGTCGTGTTTGCGCTGCTGTTCGGTGGCCGCGGCAAGATCTCGGGCATCATGGGCGATACCGCCAAGGGCATCCGCGCCTTCCGCGACGGCCTGAAGGGCGAGGACGAAACCCCGCCCAAGGAAGCCCCGAAGACCCTCGCCAAAGACGAGAAGGACGACAAGGCAGCCTAGCGGCCCGTCCCACACTCTTCGCGCCGGCCCGCGCTTGATCGCGGCGGGCGCTCGAGCGCAATCAGCAAAATTGGAGACCGGTTTTGCGTTCGATTGCGCTTTCTGCAAAAGACGCGCCTTCCGGGCGTCGAACCGGACTCCACTTTGCCTGAAAGCGCGGTTAGGCCAAGGCCATGCTTCCTGAAGTCGGCGCCCTCGAATACCTGATCATCGCGGCCGTCGCGCTGATCGTGGTGGGGCCCAAGGACCTTCCCGTGCTGCTGCGCCGGCTGGGCCAGTTCGTGGCCAAGCTGCGCGGCATGGCGTCGGAGTTCCGCGCCTCGTTCGACGAGATGGCGCGGCAGTCCGAGCTGGACGACCTGCGCAAGGAGGTCGAGGCCATGCGCAAGGGCCAGTTCCTGGATATGGCGTCCCATGATGAGCAGATGCGCTCGACCGTCAGCGATATCGAGCAGTCGATGTCCGACGTCGGCGTCTCGCTGAACGGGCCGGAGACCTGGAACTATGACGCCGAGGCCGCCGCCGCCCCGCCGCCGCTGACCATCGCCGAAGGGCCGAAGCCGGCGAAGAAGCCGCGGGCGGCCAAGTCCAAGACCAATGGCGCCGCCAAGTCCGCCGCCGCCAAGCCTGCCGCCGCCAAGGCTGCTAAGCCCAAGGCCGCGTCCAAGCCCGTGTCGACCGCCAAGGGCAAGTCGGTCTCGCTGGTCGAGACGCCCGGCAAGCGCAAGGCCAAGGCCAGCAAGATCGTCGAGGCGGGCTCTTGAGCGACATCCACCCCGACGAGGCCGAGATCGAGGCCTCCCGCGCGCCGCTGCTGGACCACCTGATCGAACTGCGCTCGCGGCTGATCGTCTGCGTGGCGGCGATCATCGTGGGCTTCGGAATCTGCTTCTACTTCTCGCCGCAGATCTACACGGTGCTCCTCCATCCCTTCGAACTGGCGGGCGAGATCTTCGCCGCCCAGCAGCGCGGCGAGGCCAAGGGGCCGTTCGACCTGCTGTTCGTGGTCCTGGGCCTGAAGAGCATCAAGGCCGTCGCCGGCAGCGCGCCCGGCATGATCTTCACGGCGCCGCTGGAGTTCTTTTTCACCAAGCTGAAGCTCAGCGGTTTCGGGGCGGTGGTGCTGACGTTCCCGGTGCTGGCGTGGCAGGTCTACGCCTTCGTGGCGCCAGGGCTGTACAAGCGCGAACGCTATGCCTTCCTGCCGTTCCTGGTGGCGGCGCCGGTGCTGTTCACCATGGGCGCCTCGCTGGTCTATTTCGTCATCCTGCCTTTCGTCCTGTGGTTCTCGCTGAGCCAGCAGATCGTGGGCTCGACCGGCATCCAGGTGCAGATGCTGCCCAAGGTCTCCGACTACCTGACCCTGGTGACGACCCTGCTGCTGGCGTTCGGCCTGTGTTTCCAGTTGCCGGTGATCCTGACCCTGCTGGGGATGGCCCGGATCGTGAGTTCGGCGATGCTGTGGAAGGGCTGGCGCTATGCGGTCCTGGCCGTGGTGGTGGTGGCCGCCATCGTCACGCCGCCCGATCCGATCAGCCAGCTGCTGCTCTCGGGCCCGATCATCCTGCTCTATTTCATCTCGGTCGGCTGCGTGAAGCTGATCGAGTTGCGCCGCAAGGACGAGGACGAAGCCGCGGCCTGATCGGCGACGTCGAGCAACGGGTGCGGGAAGGCCGTCGCTTGGCGCCTCAACCGACGCGCTCTAGAGAAAGCCGCTCAGCCTGCCAGCGGACGCCATGCACGACATTCGAGCCATTCGCGAAACCCCCGAGCTTTACGAGAAGGCCTGGGCGGCGAAGGGCTCCTCCGGCCGCGTCGCCGAGATCCTGGAGCTGGACGCCAAGCTGCGCGCCGCCCAGACGGCGGGGCAGGCCGCGCAGGCCGAACGCAACGACACCTCGCGCGCGATCGGCGCCGCCAAGGGCCGCAAGGACGAGGCGGAGGCCGCCCAGTTGATGGCCCGGGTCGAGACGCTGAAGGGCGCCCTGGCCCAGCACGCCGAGAGCGAGCGCGCGGCCGGCGAGGCCCTGCGCGAGATCCTCTCGGCCCTGCCGAACCTGCCGGCGCACGATGTGCCGCCGGGCGCGGATGAGACCGACAACCTGGAGGTCCGTCGCTGGGGCGAGCCGTTTGCGATCCAGGCGGCGAAGAACCATGCTGATCTGGGCGAGGCCTTGGGCCTGATGGACTTCGAGGCCGCGGCGCGGATGAGCGGCGCGCGGTTCGTGGTGCTGAAGGGCCAGTTGGCGCGGCTGGAGCGGGCGCTGGGCCAGTTCATGCTGGACCTGCAGACCCGCGAGCACGGGTACCTGGAGATCGCCCCGCCGTTGCTGGTGAAGTCCGAGACGATGTTCGGCACCGGACAGCTGCCGAAATTCTCCGACGACCAGTTCCTGGCCTTCCCGGGCATGGAAAACGCCCGGCCGCTGTCGGCCGGCGACCTGGCCGAGGCGCCCGAGATCCGCTGGATGATCCCGACGGCGGAGGTGTCGCTGACCAACCTCGTGCGCGAGCAGATCACGCCGGAGGAGGAACTGCCGCTGCGGCTGACCGCGCTCACCCACTGCTTCCGGGCCGAGGCCGGCGCGTCGGGGCGCGACACCCGCGGCATGATCCGCCAGCACCAGTTCCAGAAGGTCGAGCTCGTGTCGGTCACCGCGCCCGAGGAGAGCGAGGCGGAACACGAGCGGATGGTGGGCTGCGCCGAGGCGGTGCTGAAGCGGCTGGACCTGCCGTTCCGCACGATGCTGCTGTGCGCCGGCGACATGGGCTTCTCGGCGCGCAAGACGTACGACCTGGAAGTCTGGCTGCCCTCGGAAGGCCGCTATCGCGAGATCAGCTCGTGTTCGAACTGCGGGGACTTCCAGGCCCGGCGGATGGACGCGCGGACCAAGCAGGTGGGCGAAAAGGGGACGCGCTTCGTGCACACGCTGAACGGCTCAGGCCTGGCGGTGGGGCGCACCCTGGTGGCGATCATGGAGAACTACCAGGACGAGGGCGGCCGGATCGCCGTGCCGCAGGCGCTGCACGCCTACCTGCCGGGGCTGACCCACATCGGGGGGCCTGCTTGAGGATCCTGATCACCAACGACGACGGCATCCACGCCGACGGGCTGGCGGCGCTGGAACGGATCGCCGCGAAACTGTCCGACGACGTCTGGGTCTGCGCGCCGGAGTATGAGCAGTCGGGGGCCAGCCGGGCGCTGACGCTGGCCGACCCGATCCGCGTGCGCAGCCTCAGCGAGCGCCGCTTCGCCACGACGGGCACGCCGACCGATTGCGTGATGCTGGGCATCAACGACCTGATCCCGGGCAAGAAGCCGGACCTGGTGCTCTCCGGCGTCAACCGCGGCGCCAACCTGGCCGAGGACGTGACCATGTCCGGCACCGTGGCCGGCGCCATCGAGGGCATGGCGATGGGCGTGCCGTCCATCGCGCTGAGCCAGATGGGCTTCTACGAGCCCGGGACCAGCTTCGAGCCGGCGGAGGCCCACGGCCCGGGCATCATCAAGCGCCTGCTGGAAATCGGCTGGCCGAAGGACGTGGTGCTGAACATCAACTTCCCGAACGGCGACGCCGGCGAGATCAAGGAAGTGGAGGTCACCCGCCAGGGCTTCCGCGACTTCCAGATCCGCCACGCCGAACAGCGCACCGACCTGCGCGGCCGCGACTACTATTGGGTCGGCTTCCGCCAGCTGCGGTCCAGCCCGCCGGAAGGGACCGACTTGCGCGCGCTCTACGACGGCCGCATCTCGGTGACGCCGCTGCATATCGACCTGACCCACCAGGCCACTGTCCACACCCTCAAGGGGCTGCTGGGCGGGGCGCCGCCGAGGCTCTGACGTGGCGGATCCAGACGACACGCCCGAAACCCGAATGGCGCGCCTCCTGCTGGCGCTGCGCAGCCAGGGTGTCACCGACGCCAAGGTGCTGGCCGCGATCGAGACGACGCCCCGGCCGATGTTCACCCAGGAGCTGTTCAAGGAGCGCGCCTTCGAGGACTCCGCCCTGCCGATCGCCTGCGGCCAGACCATCAGCCAGCCGTTCGTCGTGGGCCTGATGACCCAGGCGCTGAAGATCGACCGGCGCGACCGCGTGCTCGAGATCGGCACCGGCAGCGGCTACCAGACGACGATCCTCTCGAAGGTGGCGCGGCTGGTCTACACGGTGGAGCGCTACCGCACCCTGATGCGCGAGGCCGAGAGCCGGTTCAAGGACCTGGGCCTGACCAATGTCATCACCCGCTTCGGCGACGGCGGGGAGGGCTGGCCCGAGCAGGCGCCTTTTGACCGCATTATGGTCACAGCCGCGGCGCCTGATGAGCCGAAGGCGTTGCTTTCGCAACTGAAACCGACAGGGATTCTGGTGGCGCCGATCGGGAAGGGACCCGTGCAGAGCCTTCGCCGCTACACCGGCGACGGCAAGGGCGGGTTCGAGGTGGAGGACCTGATCGACGTGCGCTTCGTGCCGCTGCTGGACGGCGTGGCCAAGGAACTTTGACGTATTCGTGTTGCGAGACGTTTGCGGGTTGGCGGGGGCGTCGGCTCGCCGCCATGATCCCACCTCACGCCCCGAATGATTCTAATTCGAGCTACCCGGAGCGGCGATGACGCATCTCTTCGAACGAACGGCCCTGGTCCTGCTGGCTGGCACGGCGCTTGTCGTCAGCACGGGGGCCGGCGGTGCGTTCGCCCAGCCCGTGCTGGATATCCCGGCCGCGACGGCCGAACGCGCGCAGGTTGGGCAGGATGTGGACGCGTTCGCGCGCGCCAGGTCCCACGGCCATAAGGCCAGCGGCCCAGCCGCGACCTACAAGGTCCGCAAGGGCGACACGCTCGCCGAGGTCGCCGATAAGCTGGGCACCAGCATCGAGGCGCTGGCCAAGGCCAACCGGCTGAAGAAGCCGTACCGGCTGACGCCGGGCCAGACCCTGAAGAATCCGACGGCCCAGAAGGCCGCGGCCAGCGAGACGTCGTCCGGCAAGAAGTCCGCCCGCAGCGGCTCGCAGGCCGTGTCCGAATCCTATGTGGTGAAGTCCGGCGACACCCTGTTCTCGGTCGCCAAGAAATACGGGGTCAGCGTAGCGGACCTCAAGGCGGCGAACGGGCTGGGCCGCTCCAACGCCATCGCCCGCGGCCGCAAGCTGAAGATCCCGGGCGCCGGCGGCGTCGAGGAAGCGGCCCCCGCGCCGGAGCCGCGCAGCAGCTCGCGCCGGGAGCGGGAGCCTGAGGCCGAGGCGCCGGCCGGCCGGGCGGTCAACGGCCGGGTCATCGAGATCCCGCTGGCCGGCAAGGCCTACAGGGTCCGCAGGGGCGAGAGCCTGGAGCGTGTCGCCGACAAGCTGAACAGCAGCACCGGCGAGCTGGCCCGGATCAATCACCTGAAGAAGCCGTACCGGCTGCGCGCCGGGCAGGCGATCCGCGGGCCGGGCGGCACGGCCAAGGCCTATGTGGTCGCCCGCGGCGACACCCTGGCCACCATCGCCGAGCGGTTCGACGTCACCCTGGAGAAGCTGCGCACCACCAACGGCCTGCGCCGCGGCGCCGCCGTCGCGCCGGGTCGCCAGCTGCGCCTGCCGTCCGGGTTCCGCGACCGCGGCCCGATCCGGATGTCCGAGCCGGAGGAGAACACCCAGCCGGCCTATCGGCCGCCGCCGGCCAGCCAGACCCCGCCGCGGGCCGGCTCGCCCGAAGGCCTGCCCAGCGCGCCGCAGCCGTATTCGCCCTCCTCGCGTCCGCGTCAGACGATCCCCGGCTACACGCCCCCGCCCAGCAGCGGCGGCGTCAACGGCGGTCCCACGACCGGCCCGCAGGTCAGCGACGCCCAGATCATGCAGCTGGGCCGAGGCCTGTTCCAATGGCCGCTGAAGGGCCAGCTGCTCTCGGGCTTCGGCGACAAGGGCGCCGGCCAGCGCAACGACGGCCTGAACATCCGCGCCAACACCGGCGATTCGGTCCGCGCGGCCGCCGCCGGCGAGGTGATCTATGCGGGCGACCAGGTGCCGGGCTTCGGCAACCTGGTGCTGATCAGCCATCCGGACGGCTGGGTCACCGCCTACAGCAACCTCAGCAAGATCGGGGTGCGGATGCGCGAGAAGGTGAGCCAGGGCCAGGAGATCGGCCTGGCCGGATCGACCGGCGGCGTCTCCGAGCCGCAGGTGCACTTCGAGGTGCGCTACCGGTCCAATCCGCAGGAGAAGTACCGCGCGGTCGATCCGGCGCTGGTGCTGCCCAAGTAACAACCCCCTCCATCATCCCCGGCCTTGTGCCGGGGACCCAGAAGCGAAGGCGGTTCAAGGTTCTCTCCGACGATCCAAGCCCCATCCGGCGGCGACGGTGTCTCTGGGTGGCCGGGACAAGCCCGGCCATGACGGCTGGAACCTAGTGGGGCCTACGTGCCGCGGTCGAGGACGCTCTCGGGCACGCCGCCCTGTTCGACCTTCACGCCCAGGTAGCGCATGACGCCCCCCGTGAAGCTGATGTCGGCCACCGGCAGGTCGCGGTCGCGCTTGAGCGCGGTCACGTCGCTGAGGGTCAGGCGCAGGGTCATGTCGTCCCGATGCACGCCCTCGGCCTCGGCGGCGGCGATCTGGCTTCGGAAGATGTCGGCGGGAGGACCGCGGCGGGAAGGGGAGCGGGCCATCGGATCAGGCCGCGTTAAAGAAGCCGTGCTCGCCGGTCACCCGGACGAGGCAGGGCTTGCCCGAGTCCTGGGCGGCGCGGGCGCGCTTGTTGGCGGCGGCCTTGGCGACTTCCTTGTCCGGCGTGGCGTCCAGCATCTCGCCGTCGTGCTCCACCGCCCATCCGGTCTCGTGGCGGACCACGGTGAAGACGGCTCGTTCGGGGGCGTTGCGCATTGGGGAAGGGGACTCCGTCGGGCCGCGGGTTGGCCCCGCGTCGTGGTTGCTGTTTGGTTTGGCGCGCATCCTATAGTGAAAGCCCACAAAAGTCGTGGCCGGCCGTGAATTATTCCCCGTTGTCTTGAACCCGAGGGCAGATATCGTATTTTGCTGACGTCGAATATCGCACTGGCTCGCGAGATTTCGGTGTGGTTCCGGCCAGGTTCCACCCTCCGAATTTCCCCACGACCCTCTCCGAGAATTTGATGCAAGCGCCGCTGTGGGGCGTGAAATATTTGCACCCGGAAAGGGAACAAAATGGCTGTAGGCACTGTGAAGTGGTTCAACGCGACCAAGGGCTTCGGCTTCATCCAGCCCGATGAAGGCGGCGCGGACGTGTTCGTGCACATCTCGGCCGTGGAACGCGCGGGCCTGGGTTCGCTGAACGAAGGCCAGAAGGTCAGCTTCGAGCTCGAGCGCGACAAGCGCAGCGGCAAGATGTCGGCCGGCCAGCTCGGCCCGGCGTAAGCCACGCACATCGAACGACGAACGAGGGGTCGGCGAAAGCCGGCCCCTTTTTCATGCCCACCCCATGGAGGGGAGGGAATGCGCCTAGAGCGGCAGCGCCTTGCCCAACTCCCCCGCCAGGTCGCGGATGAACTGCCAGGCCACGCGGCCCGACCGCGCCCCGCGCAGTTGCGCCCACTGCAGCGCCCGGCGCTCCAGGTCGGGCGCCTTGAGGCCGAAACGATCCGCATAGGCCGCCACGGCCGCCAGGTAGGTGGGCTGGTCCATGGGCGGGAAGCCGATCCAGAGGCCGAAGCGGTCGGAGACGCTGACCTCCTCCTCGGCGTCCTCGGCGGCGGCGACCAGGCCGCGATCCTCGCCGTGGCCGCGTGGCATCAGGTGGCGACGGTTGGAGGTGGCGACAAACAGCACGTTCTCCGGCGGCCCCGAGACCCCGCCCTCCAGCGCGGACTTCAGCGCCTTGGCGGCGCTGGCGCCCTCCTCGAACGAAAGGTCGTCGCACAGCACCACGAACCGCTCGGGCCGGGCGCGCAGGATGTCGAACAGGGCCGGGAGCGAGGTCACCTCGTCGCGGTCCACCTCAACCAGCCGCAGGGCGCTCGCGCCCGCCGCCACGGCCATGAACGCCGCCTTGGCCAGCGAGCTCTTGCCCGTGCCGCGCACACCCCACAGCAGGGCGTGGTTGGCCGGCAGCGCCTTGGCGAAGCGCTCCAGGTTCCCGACGAACCGCGCCTTCTGGCGATCGACGCCCACCAGGCTGGCGAGTTCCAGCGGATAGTCCGGCGCCGGGTGGAACGCGCCGTTCGCCGGTTCGTGGCGGAACAGGCGTGCGCCGGCGAAGTCGGCGGCTGCGCGCGGGGGCGGGGCCAGGCGCTCGAGGGCCTCGGCGATGCGGGTCAACAGCGGCGTCTGGTCGCTCTCCATGCGTTGAGGCAGTAGCTCGACGCGGGTTCCATTGCAAAACCAGGGCGCTGCGCATAGCTTCCGCCGACTTTCGCGGACCCCCATATGGCGGGAGCGTCCGCGCGCCATTCGGAGAGACCATGTTCGATACCGCCTATGCCCAAGCCGCCGGCGCCGCTGGTGGGGCCCAGGGCTTCATGCAAGGTCCGTTCGGGTCGCTGCTGTTCTTCCTCCCGCTGATCGTCCTGTTCTATTTCCTGATCTTCCGGCCGCAGCAGCAGCGCGCGAAGCAGCACCAGGCGATGATCGGCGGCCTGAAGCGCGGCGACCAGGTCGTGCTCAGTTCCGGCATGATCGGCAAGGTCGTGCGCGTCGAGGACAAGGAACTCGGCCTCGAGATCGCCACCGGCGTGACGGTGAAGGTGGTCAAGGCGATGGTGTCCGACGTCCGCTCGCGCGGCGAACCGGCCGCCGCCAACGACTCCAAGGCCTAGAAGCGCCCGTCGATGATCAACGTTGCCCGCTGGAAGATCATTGTCGTCGTCCTGGCGACACTCTTCGGCATCCTGTTCAGCCTGCCCAACGTCCTGCCCGCCGACGTGCGCGCGCAGATGCCGGGTTTCCTGCCCAAGCAGACGCTGAACCTGGGCCTGGACCTGCAGGGCGGCTCATCGCTGCTCTATGAGGTCGACACCCAGGCCCTGCGCGCCGAGAAGCTGACCAACCTCACCGAGGACACGCGGGCGGCGCTGCTGAAGGCGGAGATCCCGTTCACCGGCCTCGGCGTGGTGAACGGCGAAGTCAACGTCCGCATCACCGACGCCAAGCAGGTTCCGGCCGCGGCCAAGGTGCTGCGCGAAGAGGTCGGCACGCCGCTGGCCGGCGCCGCCGGCGGCCGCGACGCCACCGTCAGCCTGATGGACGACCAGCGCATCCGCGTCTCGTTCGTCGCCTCGGCCCTGGAGAGCCAGGCCGCCAAGGCGGTCGACCAGTCCATCGAGGTGATCCGCCGCCGGATCGACGAACTGGGCACCAAGGAGCCGGATATCCGCCGCCAGGGCGCCGGCCGCATCACCATCTCCGCGCCGGGCGAGAGCGACCCGTCCAAACTGCGCGACATCATCGGCAAGACCGCCAAGCTCACCTTCCACATGGTCGACGAGACGGCCGATCCGGTGGAGGCCCAGCAGGGCCGCGTGCCGCCGGGCTCGATGCTGGTGCCCGGCGACGACCTCGCGCCCTACTACGTGGTCCGCCGCCGCGCCTTCACCACCGGCGAGCAGCTGATCGACGCGCAGGGCACCTTCGACCAGCAGAGCGCGCGTCCCGTCGTCAGCCTGCGGTTCAACGCCAAGGGCGCGAAAGCCTTTGGCGAGACCACCACCAACAACGTCGGCAAGCGCTTCGCCATCGTGCTCGACAACAAGGTGATCTCGGCCCCGACCATCAACGGCCCGATCCCGGGCGGCTCCGGCATCATCACCGGCAGCTTCACGGTCGAGACCGCCAACGACCTGGCGATCCTGCTGCGGGCCGGCGCGCTGCCGGCCCCGTTGAAGGTGCTGGAACAGCGGACGGTCGGCGCCGAGCTTGGGGCCGACTCCATCAAGGCGGGCGCGATCTCGCTGGGCATCGGCGCAGCCGCGATCGTCGTCTTCATCATCCTGGCCTACGGGCTGTTCGGGGTGTTCGCGGCCATCGCGCTGATCGTGAACGTGCTGCTGATCGTGGGCAGCATGTCGGCTTTCGGGGCGACGCTGACCTTCCCCGGCATCGCCGGCCTGATCCTGACCCTCGCGGTCGCGGTCGACGCCAACGTGCTGATCTACGAACGCGTGCGTGACGAGGCGCACGCGGGCAGGGCGCCCATCATGGCGCTGGAGCACGGCTACAGCCGCGCGCTGGTGTCCATCCTGGACGCCAACATCACCAGCGCGATCTCGGCGCTCATCATGTTCCAGTTCGGCTCGGGACCGGTTCGCGGGTTCGCGCTGACGCTTCTGATCGGGGTCGTGACATCCGTGTTCACGGCCGTGGTCATCACCCAGTTGCTGATCGGCTGGTGGTTCCGCACCACGAAGCCCAAAGCCCTGCCGATCGAGTAGAGACCATGATCCGTTGGCCCTTCATCCGTAACCTGCCGCGCGAGTTCCACATCGACTTCGTGCGGCTGGCCCCTGTCGCGGCGGTCATCTCGGCCATCCTCGTGCTGGGCTCCATCGGCTCGTACGTCTACCAGGGCCTGAACCTCGGGATCGACTTTCGGGGCGGCGCCCTGATCGAGGTGCACAACACCAAGGGCGCAGCCCCCTTGGCCGAGTTGCGCAAGGCCCTGCCGGCCGCAGGCGGCCACGACGGCCAGGTGCAGGCGTTCGGCAGTCCCGACCTCGCCGGCGTGCGCTTCCGCACCGACAACAACAGCATCGCCTCCGCGGAAGCCGTTCGCACCAAGCTGCAGGCGGCGTTCCCGAGCATCGAGTTCAAGGAGCCGGTGGTCGTCGGCGCCAAGGTGTCCGGCGAACTGCTGACCGGGGGCTTCATGGCGCTGGGCATCGCGCTGGCCCTGATGCTGGTCTACATCTGGTTCCGCTTCCAGCTGCAGTTCGGCCTGGGCGCGGTGGTGGCCGTGTTTCACGACGTGGCGCTGACCCTGGGCCTGCTGTCGCTGACCCAGATCGAATTCTCGATGACCTCGATCGCGGCCCTGCTGACCGTGATCGGCTACTCGATGAACGAGAAGGTCATCACCTTCGACCGGCTTCGCGAGAACCTGCGCAAGTACAAGACCACGCCGCTGCGCGACGTGATCAACCGGTCCGAGAACGAGCGTCTCTCGCGCACCCTGATCACCGGCACCACGGCGATCCTGGCCCTGGCCGGGGCGTTCTTCTTCGGCGGCCCGGTGCTGTTCCCGCTGGTCTCGACGATGGTGTTCGGCATCTTCATCGGCACCTATTCGTCGGTCTACGTGGCGCTCCCGATCATCCTGCTGTGGGGCGTGCGCCGGAACGACGACCCGGCCGTGCCGCTGAAGCCGGCCAACGCCCGGCCGTAAGGTCGTGGCGAGAGACGCGCCCACCATCGACGCCTATGGCGACGGCGGCTTCCGCCTGTCGGGCGAACGCCATGAGGGCTCGCTGCTGATCCTCGCCGACGAGCCCTCGACCTGGGGCGTGGGCGGGATTTCCGAACTGACGATGGCGTCGTTCGAGCCGGTCCTGACCGCCGGCCGCGCCGAGGTGGAGTTCGTGCTGCTGGGCACGGGCGCGCGCAACGCCCTGCCGCCCCGCGAGGTGCGCGACGGCCTGCGCGCCGCCGGCATCGGCCTGGAGTTCATGGACACCCCGGCCGCGGCGCGGCTGTACAATGTGCTGACCGCCGAAGGCCGCCGCCTCGCCGCCGCCCTCATCGCCATCTGAAAGGCCGCGTCCGGTCGCTTCCAGCCTGTGACGAAACGCCCTATACCTGAGTCAAAGGGTAGGACTCAGGGGAACAGGTTCATGGCTGCATTGCTCGCCAACTTCCGCAACACCGTGATCGTCAGCGTCATCCTGGCGCTGGTGATCGTCGGCGCGTACGCCACCGGCCCACAGGGGACCGGCGAAATCTACTTCCAGGCGGTGTTCCGCTGGCTGCACGTGTTCTTCGGCATCCTCTGGATCGGGCTGCTGTACTATTTCAACTTCGTCCAGATCCGGAAAATGCCGGACATCCCGGCCGAGCTGAAGCCGGCCGTCTCCAAGTACATCGCCCCCGAGGCGCTGTTCTGGTTCCGCTGGGCGGCGCTGATCACCGTGCTGATGGGCATCGCCGTCGCCGGGTCGCGCCACTATCTGCTGCAGACCCTCAGCCTCGGGACGGTCGGCGGCTACAACCAGGGCTTCATGCTGATGGGCCTGGGCATGTGGCTGGGCATCATCATGATGATCAACGTCTGGGCGTTCATCTGGCCGAACCAGAAGATCGCGCTGGGCATCGTCGAGGCCGACGCGGACGCCAAGGCCAAGGCAGGCCGGATGGCCATGCTGTTCTCGCGGACCAACATGCTGCTTTCGATCCCGATGCTGGTCAGCATGACGATGTATCAGACCATCTTCGGCTAAGACGGCGGAAGACGGCGAGAAGGCCCGCCTCACCGGCGGGCCTTTTTCGTTCGGGCCCATATTCTTGACGTTGGCATGAGCGACGACCTCGACGACCTGATCCGGCGCGTGGACCCGGACCGCTGGCTCTCCAGCCGCTTCATCTCCGATGAGCGGGCGCGCGCCGACGTGATCGCGATCTACGCCTACGACCACGAACTGGCCCGCGCGCCGAAGGTGGCGTCCAACGCCCTGCTGGGCGAGATCCGCCTGACCTGGTGGCGCGAGATGCTGGACGAGGCGTTCGAAGGCCGGCCGGTGCGCGCGCATCCAACGGCGCAGGCGCTGGCGGGGGCGATCGAACGGCGAGGGCTGGGGCGCGAGCCGCTGGAGGCGATGATCGACGCGCGGTACCGCGAGCTGGATGCGACGCCGATGGAGGCGGCCGAGGCGCTCGACTGGGCGCGCGGCACGGCGGGGCAGGCGGCGGAGGTCGCGGCGCGGATGCTGGACCCGGCGGGAATTCCCGGCCGCGCGCAGGCTGCCGGCGCGGTCTGGGCGCTGCGCCGTCGCGGCTTCTTCCTCGACGACGGCGAACTCGCTCTGGCCCGCGCCGACGCCCGCCTGATCAGCGCCGCGGCCTTCCCTGCCATCGCCCACGCGGTTCTGGCGCTAAAGCCGGCGGACTCCGAACTCGGCAAGCGCCTGCGAATGACGTGGGCGGTGGCGCGGGGACGAATCTAGTGCCCAGCGGCGACAAGCCCCGCAACCCGGTCCCGTGGTGGGCCTGGATCGTCGCCGTGGCGCTCATCCTGGGAGCCGGTATCGTGGTCTGGTTCTGCTTCGCGCTGCTTGGCGCCGTCGCTCGGCTCCAGCACTAGGTCCGGACTACTCCGCCGCCTCCCGCACCGGCGCGGCCCAGGCCGCCAGGTCCGCCAGCGCACGTTCGCCCAGCGCCCGCTTCTTCAGCTTGGTCTTCTCCTTCGCGCCCAGCCGGCGACCGTCGGCGTCGCGCTTCGGCACGTCCTCGATCGGCGGCATCAGGCCGTAGTTGATGTTCATGGGCTGGAAGCTGCCCCCCTTGCCGAACTGGGGGCCGCCCTCCAGGTGGCCGCCGGTGATGTGGCCCACCAGGGCCCCCATGGCCGTGGTGGCCGGCGGCGCGGGGATCGGCCGGCCCAGGCGCTCGGCGGCGGCGAAGCGGCCGGCCAGCAGGCCGATGGCGGCGCTCTCGACGTAGCCCTCGACCCCGGTCACCTGGCCGGCGAACCGCAGGCGCGGATCGACCTTCAGCCGCAACGTCCCGTCCAGCAGGCGCGGCGAGTTGATGAAGGTGTTGCGGTGCAGACCGCCCAGCCGCGCGAACACGGCCTTCTCCAGTCCCGGGATCATCCGGAAGATGTCGGTCTGCGCGCCGTGCTTCAGCTTGGTCTGGAAGCCCACCATGTTCCACAGGGTGCCCAGCGCATTATCCTGCCGCAGCTGCACGATGGCGTGGGCCTTCACCAGCGGGTCGCGCGGGTTGGTCAGGCCGACCGGCTTCATCGGCCCGTGACGCAGGGTCTCGCGGCCGCGCTCGGCCATCACCTCGATCGGCAGGCAGCCGTCGAAGTAGGGCACGTGCTCCCAGTCCTTGAACTCGGACTTCGGCCCGGCCAGCAGGGCGTCGATGAACGCCTCGTACTGGTCGCGGTCCATCGGGCAGTTGATGTAGGCCGCGGCGTCGCCGCCAGGGCCTTCCTTGTCGTAGCGCGACTGCCGCCAGGCGATGTCCATGTCGATGGACTCGAAGTTCACGATCGGGGCGATGGCGTCGAAGAACGACAGGGCGTCCTCGCCGGTGAGGCCCAGGATCGCCTCCGCCAGGGCGGGCGAGGTGAGGGGGCCCGTCGCTACGATCACGCTGTCCCACGCGGCGGGCGGCAGGCCGGCGACCTCCTCGCGGGAGATCGTGACGAGAGGGTGCGCTTCCAGCCGCGCCGTCACCGCCTCGGCGAACCCGTCGCGGTCCACCGCCAGGGCCCCGCCGGCCGGCACCTGGTGCGCGTCGCCGGCGCTCATGATGATCGACCCCAGCGCCCGCATCTCGGCGTGCAGCAGGCCCACGGCGTTGCCGGTCCAGTCGTCGGCCCGGAAGGAGTTCGAACAGACCAGTTCGGCCAGCCGGTCGGTCTGGTGGGCGTCGGTGCCGCGCACCGGGCGCATCTCGTGCAGCACCACCGAAACACCGGCCTCGGCGATCTGCCAGGCGGCCTCGGAGCCGGCCAGACCGCCGCCGATGACATGGATTGGGGAGAGGGACATGCGTGGCTAACTAGCAACTTGAGCCAAGGATCGCGAGCGGGGCCTTGCGCGTTGCGGCAAGCGCGGCAATTTGATTGTCGAGGATCGGCCGAATCGCGC
Organism: uncultured Phenylobacterium sp.; assembly: GCA_966096115.1. GTDB lineage: Bacteria > Pseudomonadota > Alphaproteobacteria > Caulobacterales > Caulobacteraceae > Phenylobacterium. The sequence goes on along the minus strand of CBHTUE010000008.1, from coordinate 12,512 downwards.
GGCGCGCGCGGGCCTGGGAACGGGAATGACAGGGTTTTCGGCGTCCGACGCCGCGCTTGAAGGATTTCGCATCAGCCGCGAACGGCCCCGGGTGCTCCTGGGGTGGACGCTGTTCACACTGTTCGCCAGCGTGATCGGCGCGCTGATCACCATCACCATGCCGAAAGAGGCCCGCACGGCCCTCGACGCCCTGGCCAATGAGCAGGCGCCCGACCTCGAGGCCCTGCTGGAGATGCTGACGGCGGTGTCGCCGATCCTGATCGTCGGCCTCCTGGTGCAGCGGATGATGGATGCGGCGGTCTACCGCGTGATCCTGCGCGGCGGGGAGGGCAAATTCGCCTATCTGCGCCTGGGGCCCGACGAGCTGCGGCTGGCGGCGCTGCGGCTGATCTTCCTGGTGCTGGCGGTGCTGCTGATCGCCGTCGTCCAGTTCTGCATCGCTATCCTGGCGGTGGTCGCCTCACCGCTGGGGCAGGGACCCATGCTGCTGGTGGCTTTCGTGGCCGAGGTGTTCTCCTGGGGCGTCATCCTGATGATCGCCGTGCGGATGAGCCTGGCGTCCGTCATCACCTTCGAGACCGGCAAACTGTCGATCCTGGAGTCCTGGGAGCTGACCCGCGGCCAGTTCTGGCCGCTGCTCAGCTCCTACGCCCTGGCCGGCTGCTGCATCCTGGCGACCGGGATCGCGGTGATGGTGCTGTTCGTCTCGATCGCGGGCGTCGCCCTGATCGCCACGGGCGGCAGCATGACCGACCTCAGTGCGATCATGGCGCCGAAGGAAATCTCGCTGCAGACCTACCTGAACCCGTACGTGGTCGCCTACACCCTGATCGGCTGCGTGTTCACGGCGATCTACTCCGCGGTGATCGCGGCCCCCGGCGCCTTCGTCTACCTGGCGCTCAAGGGCCGCCAGACCCCCTAGGCCGAGGCGCTCGGCCGCCCCGTGACGCGGGCGTGCCACGCCTTCACGTTGGGCACGTCGTCGGGGATTGGCAGCCCGATCCAGTCGGCGAAGTCCACCGTCGAGAGCGCGCAGATGTCGGCCATGGTGTAGCTGTCGCCCGCCACGAACGGCTTGGCGGCCAGTTCGGCGTCCAGCCACTTCAGGGCGTTGTGGTAGCCCTCGCGGTTCGACTCCCCGAAGTCCTTGTGCTGGGCGATCAGGCGGGCGGTGTAGGGGTGGGCGTGGCGCCAGTACATGCCGACCGGGCTCATCAGCTGGAACTCGACGCGGCGGATCCACATGTCGACGTTGGCGCGCTCCAGCGGCGTGGTCCCGAACAGCGAGGGGCCGTCGTTGGTCTCGTCTAGGTACCGGCAGATCGCCACCGTCTCCGAGATCGCCGTCCCGTCATCCAGCACCAGCGTCGGCACCTGCCCCAGCGAGTTGCGCGACCGGTGCTCGTCCGACTTGTGCTCCCGCTTCATGATGTCGAGCGAGGTCTCCGGCAGGTCGACCCCCTTCTCGGCCAGGAAGATGCGCACGCGCCGCGGGTTCGGGGCCGGGTTCGGCGCGCCGTAGAGGATCATGTTGGAAGCTCCCGTTCGCGCCCAGGCTAGAGAAGCCCGGGCGCGCGGTGAACCGCTAGTCCTTCAGCGAAGCCGGAACGTGGCCGCCGTTCTTGGCGAGGGCCGCCCAGACCGCCTTGGACAGCGCGATGTTCTGCTCGGCGCTGCCGTGGGGGCCGGCGTTCACGCTGAGGTCGGCGGCGAGCTCCTTTCGGGCCTCCAGGCTGGAGTCGAGGTCGAGCAGCTTCAGGAGATCGACGATCGAGGTGCGCCAATTGCCGCCGCCGCCCTTCTGCACTGCGATCTGCTCGAGGACCCCTTCGACGTCGACCGGGGCCGCCGCGGCGACCGGAGCCGTTGCGGCCGGCGCCGCAGCGGGCGCAGCAGCCTGGGCGGGGGCGGCGGGCGCCGCGGCCTTGTGGTGGAAAATCTTGTTCATGATCGAGCTGAAGATGCCCATCGCACGCTCCTATGGTGGCGATGGACAACCCCTGTCGGCGGTTGGGGTTGCGAAGGTGACGCTTGTCTGACGCGGCACGCGCCGGCAGCGCGGCGCGACGTCTCGAATTCGGGTTCTGGCCGACAAGAAATGCAACCTTTCAACCCTGACATCGTGGTTAACAACCTGACGTGTCTGCTTAATGCGAACTCGGTTTTGTCGGCGCGCTGACGCGCCACACCGATGGGGGACATCCGGTGAAGCATTCACATCTGGCGGCCACGGCCGTCGTACTCGCCCTTGGCCTTTCCGGCGTCGCGCAGGCGAGCACCTTCGACTTCAGCACGCCGGTGACCCTTAGCCCGACGGCGGCGCCCGGCGCCTGGTACACCGACCGCTACGCGCCGGCAGTCTTCCAGTCTCCGGTGACGTACGGCGGCCGCAGCGGCACGTTGCTGGAAGCCACCAGCCCGGCCGACGGCGCCAACTCACGGCCGGCCGCCTTCAGCAGCGGGTTCTACAACACGCAAGGCCGCGCCTACGACCTCGCGCCCGGCACGACGTCGATGTCGATCGACCTCTACATCGACCCCAGCTACGCGGGCGCGGGCACCCAGCGCCTGGCGGGCTTCTGGGGCGTCGGCGTCGATGCGGACAGCGGTATTTCGGCCTACCCGATCATCGAACTGGACCGGATCGACGGCCAACTGTCGTTCCAGGGCTGGGACACCAACGCCGGTGAGTTCTTCACCCTGTCCACCATCGCCAGCGACGTGGCGCTCGGCACCTGGGCGACGCTGAAGATCAGCGTCATCGGCTTCAACGCCGTCTACAACGTCAACGACAAGTTCGTCGGCGCGGCCGGGGCCTATCCCAGCGTGGGCCTGAAGAGCGCGATCCTGCAGGTCCACAACAACGCCGACGGCATCACCGACGTCGCCCACTGGAGCGGCGGCGCGGTGCCCGAACCTTCGACGTGGGCCCTGATGATCGCCGGCTTCGGTGGCGTCGGCGCCATGCTCCGCCGCCGGCGGCTGGCCGGCACGGGCGCCTGACCCTCCGATAGGCGGGAGGGACCGGCCCTAGGCGCTGGCCAGTTCCTTCCGCCGCGCCCCGCTGCGCTGGCGGTGGCGTTCCAGCAGTTCGTGCAGGTAGCGGCCGGTCCAGCTCTTCGGGTTGTCGGCGACCTGTTCCGGTGTGCCTTGGGCGACGATCTCGCCGCCGCCGTCGCCGCCTTCGGGGCCGAAGTCGACGATCCAGTCGGCGGTCTTCACGACGTCGAGGTTGTGCTCGATCACCACGACGGTGTTGCCCTGGTCGACCAACTCGTGGAGCACCTCGAGCAGCTTCTTCACGTCCTCGAAGTGCAGGCCGGTGGTGGGTTCGTCGAGGATGTAGAGGGTCTTGCCGGTAGCCCGGCGCGACAACTCTTTGGACAACTTGACCCGCTGCGCCTCGCCGCCCGACAGGGTCGTCGACGACTGGCCGACCTGGACGTAGCCCAGGCCCACGCGCTTCAGCGTCTGCATCTTCTCGCGCAGCACCGGCACGGCCTTGAAGAACTCGGCGGCTTCCTCGACCGTCATGTCGAGAACGTCGGAGATGCTCTTGCCCTTGAACAGGATTTCGAGCGTCTCGCGGTTGTAGCGCTTGCCGTGGCAGACGTCGCAGGTGACGTACACGTCCGGCAGGAAGTGCATCTCGATCTTGATCAGGCCGTCGCCCTGGCAGGCCTCGCAGCGGCCGCCCTTGACGTTGAAGCTGAACCGCCCCGGCCCGTAGCCGCGCGCCTTCGCCTCGGGCAGGCCGCAGAACCAGTCGCGAATGGGCTGGAAGGCCCCCGTGTAGGTCGCGGGGTTGGATCGCGGCGTGCGCCCGATCGGGCTCTGGTCGATGTCGATGACCTTGTCGAAGTTCTCCAGCCCCTCGATCCGCTCGTGCGCGGCCGGGGCGTCGGAGGCGTTGTGCAGCCGGCGAGCGGCGGCCTTGTAGAGCGTCTCGATGGTGAAGGTCGACTTGCCGCCGCCGCTCACGCCGGTGATGCAGGTGAAGGTCCCGACCGGGATCTCGGCGGTGACGTTCTTCAGGTTGTTGCCGGTGGCGCCGACGACGCGCAGCACCTTCTTCTTTGAGATCGGCCGGCGCTGTTCCGGAACCTCGATGGCGCGCATGCCGGACAGGTACTGGCCGGTGATGCTGCGCGGCTCGCGCATGATATCGTTGGCCGTGCCCTCGGCGATGATCTCGCCGCCGTGAATGCCGGCCAGCGGCCCCATGTCGATGACGTGGTCGGCGGTCATGATCGCCTCCTCGTCATGCTCGACCACGAGGACCGAATTGCCGAGGTCCCGCAGGCCCTTGAGACTGACCAGCAGCCGGGCGTTATCGCGCTGGTGCAGGCCGATCGACGGCTCGTCCAGCACGTACAGCACGCCGGTCAGGCCGGAGCCGATCTGGCTGGCCAGGCGGATCCGCTGGCTCTCGCCGCCCGACAGGGTGCCGGAGTTGCGCGACAGGTTCAGGTAGTCGAGACCCACGTTCACCAGGAAGCGCAGGCGGTCGTTGATCTCCTTCAGGATCCGGCGGCCGATCTCCAACTGCTTGTCGCTCAGCTGGGTCTCCAGGCTCTCGAACCACTCCTTGGCGGCCCTGATGGGCAGGCGCGAGGCCTGGCCGATATGCTGGCCGGCGATCTTCACCGCCAGGCTCTCGGGCTTCAGGCGATAGCCGTCGCAGGCGGTGCAGGGCGTCTCGGACTGGTACCGGCCCAGTTCCTCGCGCACCCACGACGAGTCCGTCTCGCGCCAGCGACGCTCCAGGTTCGGCAGCACGCCTTCGAAGGTCTTGTTGACCTCGTACTTCCGCGCGTTGTCGTCATAGATGAAGCGGATCTTCTCGGTCCCGGAGCCGTACAGGATCACCTGTTTGGCCGTGTCGGGCAGCTTCCAGAACGGCTCGTCCATCGAGAAGTCGTAGTGCCGCGACAGCGCCTGGAGGGTCTGGGTGTAGAGCGGCGAGGGGCCCTTGGCCCAGGGCGCGATGGCGCCCTTGTGCAAGGTCTTGTCCTTGTCCGGCGTGATCAGGTCGGCGTCAAACGCCAGCTTCGCGCCCAGGCCGTCGCAGACCGGGCAGGCGCCGTACGGGTTGTTGAACGAGAACAGCCTGGGCTCGATCTCGCTGATCGTGAAGCCCGAGACCGGGCAGGCGAACTTCTCGGAGAACAAGAGCCGCTTCGGCTCGGTCTCGCCCTCGGCCAGGTCGGCCCACTCGGCCACGGCGATGCCGTCGGCCAGCTTCAGCGCCGTCTCCAGGCTGTCGGCGTAGCGCTGCTCCAAGCCCGGCTTGGTGACGATGCGGTCCACGACGATGTCGATGTCGTGCTTGAACTTCTTGTCGAGGACCGGCGCGTCCTCGATCAGGAACAGCTCGCCGTTCACCTTCACCCGCTGGAAGCCGGCCTTCTGCCACTCGGCGAATTCCTTGCGGTACTCGCCTTTGCGGCCGCGCACGACGGGGGCCAGCAGGTTCAGCCGGGTGCCCTCGGGCAGGGCGTTCAGCTTGTCGACCATCATCGAGACGGTCTGGCTCTCGATCGGCAGGCCGGTCGCGGGCGAATAGGGCACGCCCACCCGCGCCCAGAGCAGGCGCATGTAGTCGTGGATCTCGGTGACCGTGCCGACGGTGGAGCGCGGATTGCGGCTGGTGGTCTTCTGCTCGATGGAGATCGCCGGCGACAGGCCCTCGATCAGGTCCACGTCGGGCTTGCTCATCAGTTCCAGGAACTGGCGCGCGTACGCGCTCAGGCTCTCGACGTATCGGCGCTGGCCCTCCGCATAGATCGTGTCGAACGCCAGCGAGCTCTTGCCCGACCCCGACAGGCCGGTGAGCACCACCAGTTCGCCACGCGGGATGTCGACGCTGACGTCCTTGAGATTGTGCTCGCGCGCGCCGCGCACGCGGATGAAGTTCTGCTGGTCGGCCATGCTGTCCCGGAAACACGGAGAGCCCGCGAAAGGGTCCTTCCGCGAGACCGCCTAATGTAGGCGACGGGACTCAGGGATAACACAGGAACGGATCGCGAACAAAGACCCTGCGGCATCGTGCGCGCGAGGCCTGCTGACACCACGGTGGCAGCAGAACGTCAGAAGTCGAGCGGCGGCTGTTTCGGGCGGCCCAGTTCGCGCAACGTCTTGAACGGCCAGCGCACGATGCCGACCACTGCTTCGATCGGGTCGTCGCGGAACCACATCGCCAGCAGGAACAAGGTGACCAGCGCCGGTCCGCCGACCGCCGCCAGGCCGAGCGCGCTCAGGAAGGGCGTGCCCGACCGCCAGGTGAAGGCGAAGATCGGCACGGCCACGGCGGTGGAGGCGCTGGCCCAGCCCATCAGGGGGCCGAACCGTCCCATCGGCAGCAGGAAGATCGCGCACACCGAGGCCACCACGAACACGGGCAGCAGCACGAGGATGGTGACGATGTTGAGGGCTTCCGGGCTCACCGAGCGTCAGGCCCGCCGTCGTCCCGACCAGGCATAGAGGCCGATGCCCACGGCGACGTAGACCGCGATCGCCAGCGCCGGGGCCAAGGCGAAGTCCTCGGGCAGCAGCGCCAGGGGCGATCCCTTGTTGGTCAGCACGATGAGGCCGGACAGCGCCACGTTGAACAGGCTCTCGCCGACGATCAGGCCCGAGACGGTGAGCACGGCCAGCCGCTCGGCGGCGCCGCCGTCGTCCCGCTTCGCGACGCGGCGGTTGTAGAACCAGCCGGCCACGGCGCCGATCACCACCGGGATCGTCAGGGTGGCGGGCAGGTAGATCGCCATGCCCACGCCCAGCGGCGGCAGGGAGTACTTCTTCGTCCGCCGCAGCAGTTCGTCGATGACGATCAGGCCGATTCCGATCAGCACGCCGATGCCGATCAGGCTCCAGTCCAGCTCGCCGCCGACCACGCCCTTGGCGATGGTCGAGATCAGGGTGGCCTGGGGGGCGGGCAGGGGATCGTTGGAGATCCCGGCCATGGGCGAGCCGGCGAAGCCGTTCGACCGGTTCAGCAGCTCCAGCACCGGCGGGATCATCGCCGAGCCCGCGACGACGCCGACCACCAGCGCCGCCTGTTGCCGCCAGGGGGTCGCTTCGACGAGCTGGCCGGTCTTCAGGTCCTGCAGGTTGTCGTTGGCGCTGACGGCGGCGGCCAGCAGCACCGCCGTAACCAGCAGCGCGAAGGCGACCAGCGGCTTAGGGTCCCCGACCACGGCGCCGGCGCCGATGGCGGTGACGATCAGCGAGGCGCCCAGCACCGCCAGGATGGCCAGGCCCGACACCGGGCTGTTCGACGAGCCCGCCAGGCCGGCCATGTAGCCGCAGACCCCGGCGATCGCGAACCCGGCGACGGCGATGTAGATCAACGCCGCGCCGGTCAGCGGGATCGTCAGCGCCGCCAGCGGCCCGCCCTGCAGGAAGTGGGCGATCACGAAGCCGATGGGGACCAGGCAGCCGGCCGACACCAGCGCCACGATCCCGATCGGGATGTCCTGCTCGACGCGGTCCATCACCGCGCCCTCGCCGCGACGGCTCTGGGCCGCGAGTGCGCCCAGCAGGCCGTTCCACACCGGCCCCGCCAGCTTGGCCAGGGTCCAGATCGCCGAGATGCCGATGGCGCCGGCGCCCATGAAGCGCACCTTGGTGGTCCAGATCTTCCCGGCCGCATCGGCGGCGCTGGCGGCGAGGTCCGGGTACATCGTCGTCAGGATCGGGACCAGCACGCCCCAGGTCAGCACCACGCCCAGCAGCATCGCCAGGCCGACCGCGATCCCGACCAGGTGGCCGACGCCCAGCAGGGCCAGCGACATCGACGCGCCGAGGCCGGTCGCGCCGCCGGCGCCGAACCGGAAGTAGCCCGCGACCTCGCCGGCCAGGGCCCGCGTCCCGACCGCGGCGGCATAGAGCGCCGAGGCGGCCGTGCCGAGGGTGATCGCCATCAGCCCGCGGCTCGAGTCGGCCTGCGCCTCGGGGGTGTCGGACCGCTCGCCGGAGCCCACCTTGAGCACCTCGGCGGCGGCGACGCCTTCGGGGTAGGGCAGGTCGGAGGTGGTCACCAGGGCGCGGCGCAGCGGCACCGTGTACATTACGCCCAGCACGCCCCCGATCGCGCACAGCAGGAACGTCGTCCAGAACGGGAAGCCGGTCCACGCGCCGATGATCACCATGCCCGGCAGCACGAAGATCACGCTGGCCATCGCCCCGGCGGCCGAGGCCACCGTCTGGACGATGTTGTTCTCCCAGATCGTCGCGTCCTTGAACGCGCGCAGCAGGGCCATGGAGATGATCGCGGCGGGGATCGAGGTGGCGACCGTCAGGCCCACCTTCAGGCCCAGGTAGACGTTGGCCGCCGTGAACACGAGGGTGATGAGGATGCCCAGGATCACGCCCCGGACTGTCAGTTCCACCCGCTTCGAGGAGGTTCCCTCCGCCGTCGTCGTCGCCATACGCCTAAGTCCTCGCCCCCAAGTCCCACCCCGTTAGAGCGCGACTTGGCGGCGGGGGAAAGCGGCGGATCAGAACCGCTGCTTGTAGGACACCCGGGTCGGCGTGGCGCGGAAGCCCTGGTCGTCGAACCAGGCGTCCTTGGCCTGGACCTCGACGGCGGGGACCTCGTCGCGGGCCGCATGGGCCTTCAGCTTCAGAGGCTGCGCCGCGACGGGCTGCGGCGCGGCCCGGGCGTAGGCGGCCGTCGTCTCGTTCAGCGTCAGCATCCGGGGTTGGACCGGGATGCTGTGGACACCGAGCGCGACGGTCGCGCTTGCCGGGAAGGTCTGCGCCAGGGCCGGCATGGGCGCGGCCAGCGCCAGGGCGGTCAGAAGCGTCAGCGGGCGGATCACGATAGCTCTCCAGCGTGGAACCGCACGCCAGAACCCGTGTCCGCTCAATTGGTTGCGCGGCTCCGCTGATCACAGGTGCGTCAGTGGCGGTCGACCCGCGCCGCGTAGCAGCCCATGCCCGCGTAGTGGGCGTGCAGGTAGGCGACGTCCTGGCGCTCCAGCAGCTGCTCAATGGCCGGCGCCAGCTCGGCGCCGGGCGCGACCGTCGCGTCCAGCATCATGCCGCCGTCGCTGAAGGCGCGCAGCGAGATGTACGGCCGCACCGCCAGGGCCGGCGGGATGGCGTCGATGTCGCGCCGCGTCGGGTGCTCGCCTTCGCGGACGTAGATGGCGTGGCTGGCGCGGAACGGCGTGTCGGCCGGCTGGTGCTCATAGTTCATCAGCAGCACCGTCTCGCCGACGCGGGCGTCTTCCAGGGTGACGCGGCAGGGGAAGCCCTGCGGCGCGTCGACGGTGCGGCGCACGATCCGGCGCTCGGCCAGCGCCTCGTCCGAAAGGTCGAAGAGCGGCTGGAAGGGGGCGATGGGCAGGCCGGTGATGACGAAGGACATGGGCGATCTCCTGTTGCCAGGAAGATCGGATGGGTCCTCCCGCGAGCCAATGTGGCGATCCCAACACATGTCCGAAAGCCGCTAGATCGCCGCCTTCCAACTTTCTCTCGTCATCCCCCGGCTTGTCCGGGGGACCCATGAACACCGAATCCTGCGGAAAGGCCCTCGAGCCTCGAAACGGCGGCTCATCACGATCTCAATCGTAGCGGAGGCATGGGTCCCCCGGACAAGCCGGGGGATGACGAGTTTTGGAAGGACGGCGGGTGAGAATGCGTGCTTTCGCTACGCTGCCGCGCAGCGGTCGGTGGGGACGCTGAGCGCGGCCAGGCCTTCCAGCACCTCCACGACCGGCGAACACACCGCTTCGTGCGCCACGGCGTCGCCCAGCACCTCGGCGGCGTCGGCGAACCCCGGCTCGGCGAGCAGGCGGGCGAGGGCTTCGCGGATCTCCGCGGTCGTCGCCGCGGGTGGCAGCGACAGCCCGGCGCCGCGCTCGGTGACCCGCACGGCGTTGTCGGTCTGGTCGCGGCCGTGCGGGACGACCAGCATGGGGCGACGGTGGGTGAGCGCGCGGGTGACCGTGCCGTGGCCGCCGTGGGTGACGACCAGCGCCGCCTCGCGCATCACCGCGTCGTGCGGCGCGCTGGCGACGAGTCGGGTGTTGGCGGCCGGCGCCAGGGCGTCGGGCGCGATGCTGCCGCCCAGGGTGACCAGCAGGCGCACCGGCAGGTCGGCGGCCGCGTCGATCACCCGCTGGAGCACGGCGGCATGGTTCTGGAAGGTGGTCGAGAAGCCGACCATGACCAGCGGCCGGGTATCGGCGGGGTCGAACGGCGAGGCCCAAGGGTCGGCCCAGGTCGGCTGGTCCAGCTGCGGGCCGACGTAGCGCAGCTTCGGCGGCAGCACCTCGGGGGCAAAGTCGAACGCCTGGGCGGTGCCCAGCAGGGTGGCCAGCGCCTTGTCGGCGAGGTCGACGGTATGGGCCAGGGGCGCGAGGCCGAACGCGGCGCGCGCGGCGTTCACCGCCGGCAGGCCTTCGTCGAAGAGGCCGCGCACGCCCTCACTGATCTCGGCGTGGAGCGCGCGATCGGCCTCGGTGCGGGCCGGCGGCAGGCCGGGTCCGACCGGCGGCACGCCCGGGACCGGGAACAGGCTGATGTTCACCGGCATCATCACGAAGGGCTGGCCCAGGGCCTCGCAGCCGATCGCCACGCCGAACAGGAACTCGCTGGTCACCACGAGGTCGGCCGGTTCGGCGGCAAGCTCGGCCATCACGTCCTCGGCATAGGCTTTCGCCGGCCCGGCCCAGCAGGTGTTGATCGTGTGGATCAGGCTCTCGGGGCCCTCGTACGCCCAGTCGCGCAGCACCTCGCTGGCCGGCGTGCGGTCGGGCCGGCTGGGGGCGCGGGTCCACGGCCGGAACACCGCGCCGGCCGCCTCGGCCTCGGGCCGGTTGCAGGCGTCGCTCATCACCCGCACGCGGTGGCCGCGGGCGACCAGCTTGCGCACGACGGTGAGGAACGGGGCGACGGAACCGCCGCCCTCCCAGGTGGCGAGGAGGAAGGTCTTGGGGCTTTCGGTCTGCATGGGTTTCTTCCCGGTGGTGTGGAGGGGCGGACGCGAACTCAATTCAGGGCGGCGTCGACGAGCCGGGCCATGACGGCCTCCAACTCCTCGACAGGGCGCTGCATGTCTCGGCGGATGAGCTTCCAGACGTAGAGGTCGGTGGCGACGACGAGGGCGTCGAGGCGCTTGCGGGCCACCTCGGGGTCCAGGTCCTCAAGCCACGGCGCAAAGGCGGCGGCGATCCAGGCGCGGTGTTCCACCCGGCCGCGGTCGCCCTGCAGGCGCAGCGCCGGATAGCGTTCCTCCTGCGCCAGGACCCGCATGATGAAGTCGCCGACCGACTCGTAGTCGGCGATGACGGCGCGGATCACCGCCGCCGGGTCGCCGACCGGGTGGCCGCGGGTCTGCATGACCTCGACGGCCGTCTGGTCCGAGGTCGCCGCCAGCAGCGCCTCCTTGCCGCCGAACCGGCGGATGATGGTCTGCACGGTGACGCCGGCGTCGCCCGCCACGTCCTCCAGTCGGATTTCGTCAAACCACTGGTGTTCCAGCCGGGCGCGGAAGGCCTGCACGATCCGCTCGGCCGTCGCCTCCGCCGCCGCCGCGCGGGCGGTCTGGCGATAGGGGCGCCGTTGCTTGGGTTCCGGATCGGAAAGCTTGGCCGTGGATTTCATGCGAGCTTAACTAACACGAAAATTCCAGGCCGCAACAACTTTCGTGTTAGTGCGATTGACGTGAAAAATCAGGTCGCGTCGTGGAAGATGATTCCCAGCGTGTGGCGGCGGCCGTCCCGCAGGCGGCTGACCCCGTGGCGGAGGTTGACCCGATACACGCCGCGGCCGCCGTGGACCGGGCGATGATGCACCGGGAAGACGACGGCATCGCCCTGGCGCAGGGGCACGACCTCCACCCGCGACTGCATGCGCGGCCGCTGTTCGGTCAGCACGAACTCGCCGCCCGTAAAGGCCCGGCCGGGCTCGGAGAGCAGGATCGCGACCTGCAGCGGGAAGACGTGCTCGCCGTAGAGGTCCTGGTGCAGGCAGTTGTAGTCGCCCGGCCCGTAGCGCAGCAGCAGCGGCGTCGGCCGCGTCTGGCCGGCGGCGTGGCAGCGGTCGAGGAACGCGGCGTGGTCCGCCGGGAACCGCACCGGCTCGCCCAGCACCTGGTTCCAGCGGTTGGCGATCTCGGCCAGCGGCGGATAGAGCGCGGCGCGCAGGGCGGCGACCGGATCGGGCAGGGGATAGGCCAGGTAGCGGTACTCGCCGCGCCCGAACCCGTGCCGCGCCATCACGACGGTCGAGCGGAAACGGGGATGGTCGTCGTACCAGCCGGCGACTTCGGCGCAGGCGTCGGGGGTGAGCAGGCCGGGGATCTGCGCGCACCCCTGGGCGTCCAGGTCGGCGGCGGCTTGGGTCCAGTCGATGTCCATGCGCCGGAAATCGCGGACCGGCGTTCAGGCTTCAAGCCTCGTAACGACGACGGGTCCGAAACCCGCGCACCGCGCCTCCCTCGTCATCCCGCGGCTTGTCCGCGGGACCCCTGCCAAATGTTGCGCGCACGGATCGAGGGG
>CBHTUE010000007.1:0-58757 GCA_966096115.1 uncultured Phenylobacterium sp. | reverse complement strand
GCGGAACCGTCGCCCTCGCCGGCCATTCCGCCCCCATGGCCCGGCTCACGATCCGCCACGAGACGCTCTACACCTACGAACGGCCGGTCACGTTCGCGCCGCATCGCCTGCTGGTGCGCCCGCGCGACAGCCATGCGATCCGGGTGGTCGACGCGGTGCTGACCGTTTCGCCGCCGGGCGAAACCCGGTGGCTGTACGATGCGCTGGGCAATTCGGTCTGCCAGTTCACGCCGCGCGGGCAGTCGCGGGCGCTGTCGATCCGCAGCGACCTGACCATCGAGCGGTTCTCCGCGGATCTGTCGGACCTGGAGGTGGAGGACCCGCAGACGGCCACGCCCATCGTCTACGCCGCGGCCGACCGCGCGGCGCTGGCGCCCTTCATCGAGCCGGCCACCGAAGACGCCGAGGGCGACCTGTTGAAATGGCTGCGCGATCAGGTGGGCAGCCCGCACGAGCCGGCGCTGGAGTTCGTGCTGCGGCTGAACCAGACCATCCACGACCGCTTCGCCTACCAGGGCCGCGACCTCGGGGCGGCGCAGGAGCCGTCGCACACGGTGAAGCTGGGCGCCGGCACCTGTCGCGACTTCGCCTGGCTGATGGTCGAGGCCCTGCGCCGCCTGGGCTACGCGGCCCGGTTCGTCACCGGCTACCTCTACTCGGCCGGCCACGACGAGATGCGCGGCGCGGGCGCGACCCACGCCTGGTGCGAGGTGTTCCTGCCGGCCCTGGGCTGGCGCGAGTTCGACCCCACCAACGCCATCGCCGAGAGCCCCGACCTGATCCCCGTGGCCGTCGCCCGCACGCCGGCCGAGGCGGCCCCGATCAGCGGCGCGATTTATGGCGACGGCGGCCGCGCCCACCTGGCGGTTCACGTGGATGTGCGGCCCGCCGATCCGCTTCGTGAAGCCGCCTGAGGATCATCGTCGTACAGTTGCGTAGCGTGGAGGAATTTCAATGACACGTGGCCTGCTTCATCAGCAGCCGGGGCTCGGCTATTCGACGCCGCGGCAGGCGTCCTCTCCACAGCACGGGCAGAAATCGCCTTCGAGACCGTCGCCCCTGCCCGCGCGCGAGCCGCGCGTCGTTCCGCCACGCTTGGAACAATAAGCTGTGCCACTAGATCAAGACACAACTCGCGCTAGTCTGCGGCGCAATGGGAAATCCTCGAGGGGTTTGAAATGAGCCTGTTGATCGCTCGACGTGAACTGATCCTGGGCGGGGCCGGCCTCGCCCTGGTCCCGGGCGCGGCCTTCGCCGCCCTGCCGAACAAGCTGGCGTTCCAGGTCTTCCGCAACGGGACCAAGGTGGGCGAGCACCAGGTGGTGTTCACCGGCGACGACAACGCCCGCACCGCCACCACCAACGTCGCCATGACCGTGAAGCTCGGGCCGGTGCCGGTGTTCAAGTACAAGCACCAGGCCATCGAGAAGTGGGTCGACGGCAAGTGGGTCAGCGCCGACACCACCACCGACAACAACGGCAAGATGCTGAAGGTCACCGCCCGGGCCATGCCCGGCTACGTGCAGATCAACGGGCCGGCCGGCGCGGTGCGCGGCCCGGCAGACGCGCTGCCGCTCAGCCACTGGAACCAGGGCAACTTCGGCAAGCCACTGTTCAACCAGCAGGAAGGCAAGCTGCTGAAGGTGAAGTGCACCCAGGTCGGCGCCGGCCACTGGGCGATCCGCGGCGACGCCGAGATCGACGACTACTACGACGGCTCGGGCAACTGGACGGCCCTCAAGGGCAAGCTCGACGACGGCTCGAGCATGGAATACCGGCGGGTCTAGCGTCATCCCCCGGCTGTCGGGGGACCGATGCGTCCGCCCCAGCTGAGATTGTGATCGCCCGCGGCGTCGGGGCCTCGCAGGCTGTTCCGACAGACTCTGTGTGAATGGGTCCCCGGACAAGCCCGGCGGATGACGAGCAGGTGTGGGGCGATCGAGGCACCAACCTAGGTCCGTACCGCGTTGAGCCCCGGTTGCCTCGGTGCGGCGGCCATGCCTAAGCTCGCCGCCATGTGCACCGAGCGCCTCCGCTAGTCCGCTGCCCCGCCAGCCCGACCGACCCCTGAACGGGGAAGGCCGAATTCGCGCGCTCGCGCACCACCCGATCCGGGTCCCCTTCCGATGAGCTTCTTCGCCAATGTCGCGATCAATCGCGTCAACCTGCACTACGCGATGCAGCAGTTCGCCCAGACGGCGGGCGGCATCTTCTTCCTGGTCTACATGCTCAAGGCGGGCGTGCCCGTCGCTGTCGCCCTGGTCGCCCAGGCGGCCATCGTGGCCGAGCGGTTCGTGGTGCGCTCGGGCGTGGTGCCGCTGGCCCGCCGCATCGGCCTGCGCCGCACCCTGATGCTGGGCACGGCGCTGGAGGCGCTGGCGTTCCCGCTGCTGGCCGAGATCCACGGGGTCGACGCCGCCTTCATCGGCCTCTGCGTGATCACCCCGCTGGGCAGCGCCCTCTACTGGACCTGTTACCACGCCTATTTCGCAGCCCTGGGCGACGCCGAGGCCCGCGGTGGCCAGATCGCTTTCCGCGAGGCCGTGATCGCGATCATCGGCATCGCCGGGCCACTCCTCGGCGGCTGGCTGCTGCTGACCGCAGGGCCGCGGGTGGCGTTCAACGTCGTGGCCGTACTGCAGTTGCTGGCCGCCGTCCCGCTGATCGGCGGCCCCGAGGTGAAGGTCGCGGACAGCGGCCCAGGCGCCCTGCGGGCCGCCGGGGTCGGCGCGGCCCTGATGGCCACCGACGGCTGGTTCGCCGCCTGCTACTATTACGTCTGGCAGATCGCGCTGTTCATGGCCCTGGACCAGAGCATCGCCGGCTATGCCGGGGCGATGGCGCTGGCGGCGGTGGCGGGCGCGGCGGTGGGCCTGCTGATGGGCCGCGTCATCGACATCGGCCACGGGCGGCGTGCCTTGATGCTGGCCTATGGCGTCGCGGCAGGCCTCGTGGCGCTCAGGGCCGCCAGCCTGGGATCACCGTGGCTGGCGGTAACCGCCAACGCGCTGGGCGCCTTCGTCAACGCGCTGCTCGTCCCCGCGCTGATGACGCCGGTGTACAACCGCGCCAAGGCCTCGCCCTGCCCCCTGCGGTTCCACGTCGGGACGGAGGGCGGATGGGACATTGGCTGCGGCCTGGGCTGCCTGACCGCCGCCGCGTTCGTGGCCGCCGGGCAGTCGCTGGTCGTGCCGATCCTGCTGGCGTTCGTGGGTGGAACCGCAGCGTTTGTCCTGCTGTGGCGGGCCTACGGCCCCGCGCGGTGATGCAACTGTCACGAACCCGCGCCACAAGCGGACCATCAGTGCGGGAGTCGGGCGTGGGCAGGCGGATTCTGGGTCTGGGATTGGCGGCGGGCCTGATGCTGGCCGCCGGGGCGGCGTCGGGCGCCCCGCACAACCTGATCATCTTCGTGACCGACGGCCTGCGCTACAGGAGCGTCACCGAGGAGGTCGCGCCCGGCCTGGCCGCAGTGCGCCGCGAGGGCGTGGATTTCGCCAACAGCCACTCGCTGTTCCCAACGGTGACCACGGCCAACGCCTCGGCCATCGCCACCGGGCACTACCTGGGCGACACCGGCGACTTCGGCAACACGATCTATGTGGGCGAGCCACTGCCGGCGCCCTCCGGCCTGCCGCTGGCGACCCTCGAGGACAACGCCAACCTGGGGCTGATGAACGCCCGGTTCGAGGGCAACTACCTGGGCGAGGTCAGCCTGCTGCAGGCCGCGCGCGCCAAGGGCTACGCCACCGCCTCGATCGGCAAGCAGGGCCCGGTGGCCGTGCAGGACGTCACCGCCCGCGACGGGACCGGGACGGTCGTCATCGACGACGATACCGGCGGCGACCCGGAAGAGGCCCTGCCGCTCTCGCCGGAGGTCATTGCGGCGATGCAGGCGGCCGGGGTCAAGCCGCGCACGCCGGACCGGGGCCTGAACGGCGGCGGCGGCGCCTACAATATGCCCGGCGTGCTGGTGGCCAATGTGGACCAGCAGGCTTGGTTCACGTCCGTCGCGGTGAAGGTGCTGCTGCCGATGTGGAAGGCGCAGGGCAAGCCGTTCGTACTGGTCTACTGGTCGCGCGACCCGGACGGGACGCAGCATGCGCAGGGCGACTCGCTCAACGAACTGGACCCCGGCATCAACGGCCCGACGTCGAAGGCCGCCATCGCCAACGCCTCGCGGAACCTGGTGGCGCTGCGCACGGCGCTGAAAGACCTGGGGCTGGAAGGTACGACCAATGTGGTGGTCACTGCCGACCACGGCTTTGCCACCAAGTCGCTTGAGAGCCAGACCAGCGCGGCGGCCAAGTTCCGCTATCGCGATGTCGTGCCCGGCTTCATGCCGCAGGGTTTCCTGGGCATCGACCTGTCCAAGGCCCTGGGCCTCAAGCTGTACGACGGCGCCGGCGTGGCGGTGGACCCGGCCCAGGGGTTCTATCCCAAGGGCGGCGCCCGGCTCGGATCCGACCCCGCCCACCCCGATATCGTCGTGGCGCCCAACGGCGGGGCCAGCCTGCTCTACCTCCCGGGGGCCGACGCCAAGACGCTGGCGCCGCGGGTGGTCGAGGCGCTGACGAAGCAGGACTATGTCAGCGCGATCTTCGTCGCCGACTTCCTGGGGTCCATCCCCGGGACGCTCCCGACCAGCCGGATCAACCTGGTGGGCGCCTCGCGCACGCCCACGCCGTCGATCGTGGTCAGCTTCAAGAGCTTCGATACCGGCTGTGGCGAGCCGGAGATGTGCGCCGTCGAGGTAGCTGATAGCGGCCAGCAGCATGGCCAGGGCATCCACGGCTCGCTCGCCCGCCACACCACCCGCAACTTCATGGCCGCCGTCGGCCCGGATTTCCGCAAGGGCTTCGTCGACCCCACGCCGGTCAGCAACGCCGACTGGGCGCAGACGCTGGCCAAGGTGATGGACCTGGACCTGAAGGGCCGCGGGAAGCTCAAGGGCCGGGTGATGCGCGAGGCGCTGGCGGCCGACGGCGCGGCGGTGGAAAGCCAGGCCTGGACGATCCGCTCCGAGCCCGGGCCCGGTGGCTTCGTGACCATCCTGAACGGCCAGACGGCGGAGGGCGTGAACTACTTCGACGCCGCCGGGTCGGTCGGGCGCACCGTGGGGCTCAAGCCTTAGACATGAGAAGGCCGGCGCGGATCGCGCCGCGCCGGCCCTGCCCCGCCCCCGGCTGTCGCTCAGTCGGCCCGCGCCTGCGCCTGGACCCACCAATGCGAACCGCCTCTCGCCTTCCCCGTTGCGCGGGCGGCAAATCCCCCTAGCATTGAGCCTGCGAGCGCGCGGCCTACGGCCGGGTCCTCGATTTCAAACGTCGCATTTCAAGGGAGCCGCGACGCGGGCCGGGCGGGCCTGTCAGGCGGCAGTTGGATTTTGAGCACCGAGGCCGAGACCGAGGACGTCGCCATCGAGGCGGTCGCCGACGACGCCGCCGACCTGGCGGAGCGGGAAGCGGCCTACGAGAAGTTCGTCTGGGACAACCTGCGGCGCAACTACCTGGGCAACTACCTGCACGGCATGCTGGGGATGACCGGCTTCCGGCTGGTCAACGCGCCCACCTTCCTGCCGGCCTACCTGCACATGATCTCCGGCTCCAACACGGTGGTGGGCCTGGGCCTGGCGCTGCAGCAGCTGGGCGGGATCATCTCGCCGATCTTCGCCGGGACGCAGATCGAGCACCGCAAGAAGGTCATGCCGGCCGCCATGTGGATGGGCGGCCTGGGCCGCGTCGCCATCCTGGGAATCTCACTATCGGCCTGGTTCGTCACCAACGAGAAGTTCCACATCCCGCTTCCCTGGGGCGGGACGCTGTCGGTACAGCCCCTGGTCTGGTCGGTGCTGTTCTTCATCCTGATGTTCGGCATCTTCATGGGCGCGCAGCGGGTGGTGTTCAGCCTCCTGATGTCCAAGGTGATCCCGCTCAGCCGCCGCGGCCGCCTGCAGGCGTGGCGCAACACCACCGGTGGGGCGATCGCCGCCGTGCTGGCCATCGTCGCCGGAACCTACTTCATCGGCGGCAACCTGTTCGGCAACGGCTATGCGGTGACGTTCCTGTTCGCCGCCGTCCTGACCACCATAGGCCTGTGGGCGCTGCAACTGCTGCTGAACGAGCCGGAGCCGCCGACCACGCGGACCCAGGGGCGGTTCCGCGACCGGCTGCGCGAGTTCCCCAGCCTGATCCGGCAGGACCGGTCCTACGCCTTCTTCCTGCTGGTGCAGATGCTGGCCACGTCCGCCCGCATCGCGACCCCGTTCTACATCCTCTACGTGGGCAAGTTCATCGGGACCGAAGGCAAGACCCTGGGCCTGCTGTCGTTCGCCTTCCTGGGCGCCGACACCGCCTCGAACCTCGTCTGGGGGTACCTGGGCGACAAGACCGGCTTCCGCGTGGTGCTGATCGCCTCGGTGACGGGCTGGATCGTGGCCACCCTGGCGCTGATGAACCTGCACCACGTCATGCCGATCTTCCTGGCGTTCGCGGCTCTGGGCGCCTCGCAGGCCGGCTACATGATGGCGGCGCAGACCATGATCCTGGAATTCGGCTCGCGCGACGACCTGCCCATGCGCATCGCGGTCTCGGCGACGGCGGAGAGCATCACCGCCACGGCCGGGCCCCTGATCGGCGGGATCATCTCGCAGCTATTCGGCTACGACATCGTGTTCGGCGCCTCACTGGGCTTCCTGGCCGCGGCCCTGCTGCTGCTGGTGGTGGCGGTGCGCGAGCCGCGCGGCCGACACCTCGCCAGGGCCTGACGGCTGGGAACCCGTCAATAGCTTGAGCATTTCCGACTTCTGGGTGGGCCAAACCGGCCGGCTTTTGGAAATCGGATGACGACCACTGTTCAGGGCCGCGAGACCTCGCAGGCCGCCACCGGCATTGCCGGCCTCGACGACATCCTGGCCGGCGGCCTCACCCGCGACCGGCTGTTCCTGTTCGAGGGCAGCCCCGGCACCGGCAAGACGACGGCCGCCCTCAGCTTCCTGCGCGCCGGCGCGGCGCAGGGCGAACGCGCCCTCTACATCACCCTGTCGGAGACCGAGGCGGAGCTGCGCGACTCCGCCGCTTCGCACGGTTGGAGCCTGGAAGGCATCCAGGTGTTCGAACTGGCCCCGCCCGAGAGCCTGCTGGACGAACAGCAGCAGCAGAGCCTGCTCTATTCCTCCGACCTGGAACTCGGAGAAACCACGCGCCTGATCCTGCAGGCGGTCGAGGCGGCGCAGCCTCATCGCGTGGTCATCGACAGCCTCTCGGAGATCCGCCTGCTGGCCCAGGGCTCTCTGCGCTACCGGCGCCAGGTGCTGGCGCTCAAGCACTACTTCGCCAAGCAGGGGACGACAGTGCTGCTGCTCGACGATCTGACCGCCGAGAGCCAGGACAAGACCGTGCACAGCGTGGCGCACGGCGTCGTGCGCCTGGAGGAGCTGGCGCCCGAGTACGGCGCCGAGCGCAGGCGGGTGCGGGTGGTCAAGTACCGGGGCCGCCGGTTCCGCGGCGGCTTTCACGACTTCACGATCAAGACGGGCGGCCTGGAGGTCTACCCGCGCCTGGTCTCCAGCGAGCACCGCACCGACTTCGACCGCACGCCGCTGCCCAGCAACGTCCAGGGCCTGGACGAGCTGCTTGGAGGCGGCCTGGAGCGCGGCTCCAGTTGCCTGATCCTCGGTCCCGCGGGCACCGGCAAATCGTTGGTGACGATCAACTTCATCGCCTCCGCCATCGCTCGCGGCGAGAAGGCCGCCATGTTCGTGTTCGACGAGGAGAAAGGCCTGCTGATCGACCGCACCCGGGCCCTCGGGATCGACCTGCAGGCGCTCGCCGACAGCGGCGCCCTGATCCTCCAGCAGATCGACGCCGCCGAGCTTTCACCGGGCGAATTCACCGCCAACGTCCGGCAATGCGTGCAGGCCCACGGCATCCGCACCGTGGTGATCGACAGCCTGAACGGCTACCAGGCGGCCATGCCGGAGGAGCACTACCTGCTGCTCCACATGCACGAACTGCTGCAGTTCCTGAACCGCCAGGGCGCCACCACCTTCCTGACGGTCGCCCAGCACGGTCTGGTCGGCGACATGAAGGCTCCGGTTGACGTGACCTATCTGGCCGACACCGTGCTGCTGCTTCGCTACTTCGAAGCCGCAGGGGAGGTGCGGCGCGCGATCTCCGTCATCAAGAAGCGCGCCGGCCAGCACGAAAAGACCATCCGCGAATACTCGATCAGCGAGAGCGGCCTGAACGTCGGTCCGCCGTTGACCGAGTTCCAGGGCGTGCTTCGAGGCGTGCCGAACTTCGTCGGCCCCGGAGCCGGCCTCATGGGCGAACGCTCCGCATGATCTCCGAGCCTGGTTCGGAGCGCGCGTTGGTGCTGGCGCCGCTCGGTCGCGACGCCCAGGTGGCGGCTGCGATCCTCGCCGAGGCGCGCATCGGCTCGGCGGTCTGCGCGGACCTTGCCGCGATGGTGACCGAACTGCAGGCCGGCGCGGGCGTGGGCCTGATCGTCGAGGAGGCGCTGCACGAGCTCGACTATGCGGGGCTCGCCCACTGGATCGAGGCCCAGCCGCCGTGGTCGGACTTCCCGATCATCGTGCTGACCCATCGCGGCGGCGGCGCCGAGCGCAATCCGGCGGCCGGCCGCTTCATCCAGGCGCTGGGCAACATCAGCTTTCTGGAGCGTCCGTTCCATCCGACCACGCTGGTCAGCATGGTGCAGACGGGCCTGCGCGGGCGGCGCCGGCAGTACGAGGCGCGTGAGCGGCTCGAGACCCTGCGCGCCTCGGTCACGCGCCAGCAGAGCGACCAGGAGCACCTGCGCCTGATGGTCAACGAGTTGAACCACCGGGTGAAGAACACGCTGGCGACCGTCCAGTCGATCGTCGCCCAGACCCTGCGGGGCGAGGACATTCCGCCGCCGGTTCGCGAGACCCTGACGTCGCGGATCCTGGCGCTCAGCAAGGCCCACGACGTCCTGACCGACGAGCAATGGGCGGGCGCGAACCTGCGCGAGATCGGCCACCAGGCCGCGCTGCCGTTCCGCAGCGGGGTTGGCGACGGCCGGCTGAGGCTGGAAGGACCGGAGGTGCGGCTGCCGCCCAAGATCGCGATCGCGGTGGCCCTGGCCTTCCATGAGTTGGCGACCAACGCGGTGAAGTACGGCGCCCTGTCCGTGCCAGAGGGGCGCGCCGATTTCACCTGGCGGCTCGCGGGGGATGAGCTTCAGATCGTCTGGCAGGAGTCCGGCGGGCCGACGGTGTCTCCGCCCACGCGGCGCGGGTTCGGCACCCGGCTGATCGAGCGGGGCCTGGCCAGCGACCTGCAGGGGACGGTGCAGCTCATCTACGCACCTGCGGGCGTGATCTGCCGGATCACCGCGCATCTGGACGACCAGGAAGGCGCCCTGTTCTCGGCGCCGCCACGCGACGCTGAGGACGAGGACCGAAGCTGGGACGCGGCCGACCGGGGGATGTCGGCGCCCAAGAGACTTGAGCGGCCGCGATTCGCCTGACCTCCTGCGGCGGCATGATCCATGTCCCCACCGCGCCCTGGACGCACACCGCCTTCGACCTGGCGGCCTGGGGCTGCGGCCTGGGCTTCAGCGCCCTGCTCTACCGCTGGCGGATGCGGGAGCTGACGGCCGAGGTCGCCGGCAAGGTGGGCGGCGGCTACTTCGCGGCCCTGGCCCTGGGCGCCATCCCCGGCGCCTGGCTGGCGGGATCGATGAACACCCTGCGCGACACCCATCCGGCGTTCTCGCACAGCGTGGTGGGCGCCCTGGTCGGCGCGATCGTGGGCGTGGAGATCTACAAGCGCCTGCGCGGGATCACCGGCTCCACCGGCGGGGTGTTCGTGGGGCCGTTCGCGCTGGGCGTCGTGATCGGGCGCTGGGGCTGCCTTTTCGCCGGGCTGGCGGACGGGACCTATGGCGCGCCCACCGCCCTGCCCTGGGCCGTGGACCTGGGCGACGGCGTCGGCCGCCACCCGGTGCAGGTCTACGAGAGCCTGGCGATGGCCGCGTTCCTGGCGGTCTATCTCGAGGGGCTGGCGCGGCGCCGGCCGTGGGCGATGCGGCGCGGCTTCTATGCGCTCTGCCTCTGGTACGGCGTCACCCGGTTCGGTTGGGAGTTCCTGAAGCCCTATCCCCCGTTGATCGGGCCGCTTAACCTGTTCCACCTGCTGACGGGGGGATTGGTCGCCTATGGATGGGTCTACTACCGCGCCAGCCTCCGAAGGGACCGCGCGGAAGGCCGCGCCGTACCTGTTCCTCGGGCAGACCACCAGCCTGTGTGAGACCTGCCTGGCGCTGGTCCCCGCCAAGGTGGTGTCCGAGGGAGACAACGTCTTCTATCTCAAACGTTGTCGCGCCCACGGCGTGCAGAAGACCCTGATCGCCGACGACCTGGCCTACTGGAAATCGCAGCAGGACTGGCTGAAGCCCGGCGACCGGCCCCTGAGCGTCGCCACCCGCACCGACCACGGCTGCCCCTACGACTGCGGCCTGTGTCCCGACCACGAGCAGCATTCGTGCCTGGCGATCATCGAGGTCAATGAGGCCTGCAACCTCTCGTGCCCGGTCTGCTTCGCGGACTCCTCGATCAAGCGCACCGAGCACCGGCCGCTGGCCGAGGTCGAGGCGATGCTGGACGTCATCGTCAAGGCCGAGGGCGAGCCGGACCTGGTGCAGCTCTCCGGCGGCGAGCCGACCATCCATCCGCAGTTCTTCGAAATCCTCGATGCGGCCAAGGCCCGCCCAATCCGCCACCTGATGATCAACACCAATGGCCTGCGCATCGCCCGCGAGGCCGGCTTCGCCGAGACGCTGGCGGGCTACATGCCGGGCTTCGAGGTCTATCTGCAGTTCGACAGCCTGCAGCGCGACGCCCTGATGGCGCTGCGCGGCGCGGACCTGACCAAGGTGCGGATCGAGGCGCTGGAGGCGCTGGAGCGCAACAACATCTCCACGACCCTGGTGGTGACCCTGAAGAAGGGCGTCAACGACGCCGAAATCGCCGACATCGTCCGCTTCGCCCTGAACTGGCGCTGCGTGCGCGGGGTCACCTTCCAGCCGATCCAGGACGCCGGCAGGAACGAGGGTTTTGACCCCAAGGACCACCGGATCGTCCTCACCGAGGTCCGCCGCCGCATCGCCGAGGCGGGCGTCTTCGCGCTGGAGGACCTGATCCCCCTGCCCTGCAACCCGGACCAGATCTGCATCGGCTACGGGCTGCGGAACGGCCGCGAGGTGCAGCCGGTCACGGCCATGCTGCCGCGGGAGATCTTCGTGGCCGCCGTCCCGAACACGGTCACGTTCGAGAGCTATCCGGAACTGCGCAAGCAGGTGTTCGAGCTCCTGTCGCTGTCGACCGCCCAGGCCAACACCTCGGAGAAGCTAGCCTCCCTGCTCTGCTGCCTGCCGGAGGCGGCGGTGCCGCAGGAGGTGGCCTATGAGAACACCTTCCGCGTGGTGGTCAGCCAGTTCCTGGACCGCTTCAACTTCGACCTGGGCACGGTGAAGCGCTCCTGCGTCCACTTCGTGCAGCCGGACGGGCGGATCATCCCCTTCGACACCTTCAACACCTTCTACCGGCCGGGCGCGGCGGGGGCCGAGGCGCTGCGGAAGGGACAAGGGCTGTGAACCAGCTTGTCGGCGTGGCGATGATCGCCGCCGGCGGGGCGATCGCGGTCGTGTTCGGCGGCGGCCTGGTGCTGTTTCTGTGGACCGACGTCGCCGAGTTGATGGCCGGCGCGCCGCAGAGCCTGAGCCTGATGCAGACCGTGCTGGTGGGGCCCATCGTGGGCGGCGTGCCCGCGCTGCTGGGCCTCGTCCTGGCCCACCGGGGCTGGCGAAGGCTGCGGCCCCTGCCGGTCGACCCCACCGATCTCGAGGACGTCCCATGAGCGACCCCGACGCCCAGCGCCGGCGCGAGGCCAGCAACCGCGCCGTCGCCTACTTCTTCGCCGGCCTGCTGCTGGTGGCCGGCGCGCTGATCGCCGGAGCGAGCGGTCTCTGCATCATGGCCTTCTCCGGCCCCGACGGGATGTCCGAGCTGGCGTGGACGATCGGCGCGCTGCCGCTGTTCGGCGGCCTGGCGATGGTGGTCGGCGGGATCGCCATCATCGCGACCCAGACCCGCCGCCCGCCCCCGTCGCGCGCCACGCTGGCCGCGACCTTCTCCGAGGACGAACCTCATGACTGACACCTCCCCCAGCCCGGTGGCGCGGTTCTTCGGCGGGGCGTTGATCGTGGTCGGCGTGCTGATGATGGCCCTGTGCGGCGGCTGCGGCGTGCTGTTCTTCCTGGGCTTCCTGTGGAGCGGCCTCACCTCGTCCAACCACGAAGACGTCTCGATGGTGGTGATCCCGATCCTCCTGGGCGGGCTGCCGGCGGGGATCGGGCTCGGCCTGTTCATCGTCGGCCGCGCGCTGCGCCGGGAGCCACCGCGCGATCGCCCGCTAGGACCACCCACCGACCTGTGATATCCGGCCCGTCTATGGCCCGCACCGTCAACATGCCGTCCGGTTGCAACGCCGCCACCCTCGCGGGGCGTCGGGACGGTTCTGTGCGCGCGATCGCCTAGCCTTCCCTTCCAAGCCCCGCCGGACCGGCCGGGGCTATTGGACATCACAGGAAGGCGCGCCCCCGGCCTCCGGCATCCTCAAGAGAGAGACCGGAGATGACTGAGACAATATCCCAAACCTGGGTGCCCCTGCCCCCCACGCCCGTGCTGGAAACGGCGCGGCTGATCCTGCGTCCGCTGGAGGAACGCGACATCCCTGCCATCCAGCGGATCTTCCCGCAGTGGGAGGTCGTGCGTTACCTCAACGCCGAGGTTCCCTGGCCGTACCCCGACGACGGCGCGGCCACCAACATGGCGATGTGCCTGGGGAAGCGGGCCCGGAACGAGCAGTTCTACTGGTCGATCACGCTTAAGGGCGGCGACGACGAGTTGCGCGGGCGGATCGACATGTGGCCCGACGACGGCAAGCGCCACGACATGCGCGGCTTCTGGCTCGACCCGCTGCTGCACGGCCAGGGGCTGATGACCGAAGCCGCCGACGCGGTGACCGCCTACGCTTTCGAGCGGCTGGGCTGGCCGTTCCTCTACCTGACCAACGCGGTCGGCAACGTCGCCTCGCGGCGGGTGAAGGAAAAGCAGGGCGCCGAACTCCTGCGGCAAGAACCGTGGGCCTATGTCGCCGACGCCCAGGGCCGGCGTGACGTCTGGAAACTGACTCGCGAGGCCTGGTTCGCCCGAAAGGGGAATTGAGGGTTTTGCCCAGGTTTTCGGCGCCATTTGCCCGAAAAATCGGCGAAATGGCGGGCGAGTGCGCGGTTACGGCCAGCGCTCGTCCGCCCCCCATTGGCCGGCCTTCTGCACAATGCCTATGCATCGACTGCTCGGCGTGTGGGCAAAGGCGGGGAATCCGCGGGCGGCGCCGGACGAGGGGTAGACGCCATGATCCGCCAACGTGGGCTCGCCGCCGTTTCGGCTGCACTTTCCTTGGGCGCCGCGACGGCGGCCCAGGCGCAGCCGACCGCACCCGCCGCGGACCCCGGCCACACCGCCTGGATGCTGGCGGCGACGGCCTTGGTGCTGTTCATGACGCTCCCCGGACTAGCGCTGTTCTACGCGGGGCTGGTGCGCTCCAAGAACGCGCTGTCGGTGATGATGCACTGCGTGGCGATCGCCTGCCTGGCCTCGGTGCTGTGGATGCTGGGCGGCTACAGCCTGGCCTTCTCCGGGACCAACCCACTGATCGGCGACCTGGCGAAGCTGGGCCTGCCGAACCTGCGCGCCTCGGTCAGCGGCCTGATCCCGGAGTCGGTGTTCTTCGCCTTCCAAATGACCTTCGCGATCATCACCCCCGGCCTGATCGTCGGCGCCTATGTGGAGCGGATCAAGTTCGGGGCGGTGCTGCTGTTCTCGGGCCTCTGGCTGCTGATCGTCTACGCGCCGGTCTGCCACTGGATCTGGGGCGGCGGCTGGCTCGCGAACCTGCACGTGATGGACTACGCCGGCGGCCTGGTGGTGCACGCCACGGCGGGGATCTCGTCGCTGGTGGCGGTGGCGATGCTGGGCCCGCGCGACGGCTTCCCGAAGGACCTGCACCCGCCGCACAACCCGGGCATGACCATGATGGGCGCCGGGATGCTGTGGGTGGGCTGGTACGGCTTCAACGCGGGCAGCGCGCTCGCCGCCGACGGCGCGGCCGGGTCGGCGCTGGTGGCGACGCACATGTCGGCGGCCACGGCCGGCCTGGTCTGGGCGATCATCGAGAAGCTGCGGTTCGGGCGCGCCAGCATGATCGGGGTGGTGACCGGCGTGGTGGCGGGCCTCGCCACGGTGACCCCGGCCTCAGGCTTCGTCGGCCCGATCGGCGGCGTGGCCCTGGGCGCGGCGGCCAGCCTGGTCTGCTTCCACGCGGTGGACATCATCAAGCACCGCTTCCGGCTGGACGACGCCCTGGACGTCTTCGCCGTGCACGGCGTGGGCGGGATCCTGGGTACGCTGCTGGTCGCGGGCCTGGCGATGACCGGCCTGGGCGGTGCGGGCTACGCGCAGGGCATGGGCCCGGCCAGCCAGCTGGGCGTCCAGGCGCTGGGCGTGGCGGTGGTGTGCGCCTGGTCGGCGGTAGGCTCGGTGGCGATCCTGCTGATCTGCCGCTTCACGGTCGGCCTGCGCGCCAGCCCCGAGGCGATCGAGGACGGGCTTGACCTCTCGACCCACGGCGAGCGGGCCTACCAAAGCTAGGCGGCGGCGCGCTTCTCGGCGGCGAACTCGATGCGCGAGCGGGCGATCTCGTTGGCCACCTCATGGGTCGGGCGGCGTTCGCGCAGGGCCTGTTCCAGCACCTCTTCCAGGGTCAGCGCCAGGCGGTCGAGCTTCTCGTCCACCCACGCCGGATCGAAAGCCTCGCCCCGCTCCAGTGCGCGGATCTCGCCGGCCACGTTGATGATCCCACCGCCGTTGATGACGTAGTCCGGGGCATAGAGGATGCCACGGTTGAACAGCTCGCGGCCCGCCGCCGCATCGGCCAGCTGATTGTTGGCGCCGCCGGCGATAACCTTGGCGCGGATGCGCGGCAGGGTGTCCAGGCTGACTGCGCCGCCCAGGGCGCAGGGGGCGAAGACGTCGACGTCGGCGTCGAAGATGGCGCTGGGGGCGACGATCTCGGCGTTGGTCGCCTCAGCCACCCGGCGCAGGGCCTCGCCGTTGACGTCGGTCAGCACCAGCTTGGCGCCCGCCGCGTGCAGCTTCTCGGCCAGGTAGGCGCCCACGTGGCCGACGCCCTGGATCGCCACGCGCACGCCATCCAGGTCGCGCTTCAGGGCGCGCTGCACGCACAGCCGCACGCCGCGGAACACGCCCTCGGCGGTCACCGGGCTCGGGTCCCCGGAGGCCGCGGCATGGCCGTCCAGGCCGGCGACGTATCGGGTGTACTTGCGAGCGTAGGCCAGGTCGGTGGGGGAAACGCCCACGTCCTCGGCCGTCCAGTACTTGCCGCCCACGTCCTCGACCGCGCGGCCGAAGGCTTCGAACAAGGCCGGCGTCTTCTGGGTGCGGGCGTCGCCGATGATGACCGACTTGCCGCCGCCCAGTTCCAGGTCGGCCATGGCGTTCTTGTAGGACATGGCGCGCGACAGCTTCAGCGCGTCGTCCAGGGCCTCGTCTGCCGAGGCGTAGGGCCACATGCGGCAGCCGCCGGCGGCGGGTCCCCGCGCCGTAGAGTGGACGGCGATGATGCACTTGAGGCCGGACTTGGCGTCGGAGAAGGCGTGGACGCCTTCGTGTCCCTCAAATGCCGGGGAATCGAACAAGGTCATGCCGGAGACTCTGTATCCTGGGGGAGGAATTTAGCGGGAGATACGCTGCGGGAGGGCATATCACAACCCCGCCGCGCGACGTGACGCAGCCTCGGGCCCCGGACCGGGCGCGCCGGGGATCGGCGGCGCCGCGGACGGCAGCGGCGCCTGCGGGTCGCGGATGAAGGCCAGCACGTCGGCCATCACCACCGGGCCCTGGTGGTCGCGGGTCAAGAGGTGGTGGCCGGCGGCGTAGTAGGCCGTGCGGTCCGCAGGCTGCAGGTTCTTCACCGCGCGAAACGCCGCCTTCTTGGGGATGATGTCGTCGTGCGCGCCGTAGAGGTAGAGGGTCGGCAGGTGGTCGTCCCCGACGTCCTTGGCCGCATGGCTCATCAGCTTGACCAGGCCATAGAGCGTGTCCGACCGCGCGCCCCAGATCATCAGCCTGTCGCGGCCCATGGCGCGCAGTTCGTCGATATTGTCCGTCGGGTAGATACGGTTGGTGACGAACCTGGGCGGCGTATAGACCTTCGAGGCGGTGAAGTTGGCCGCCAGCCACAGGGCGGTCTTGTAGGGCAGCGGCTGGCTCTTGAACCCCCACACGCCCGGCGACAGCAGCACCAGCCGGTCCGCGGTGGGCGGGTTGTCCGAGGCGAAGGCGGCGGCGGCCACCGAGCCCCCCATGCTCTCTCCGGCCACGACGATCAGCGCGTTCGGGTGCCGCGCGCGGGCCAGCGCCGTCACCGTGCGCAGGTCTTCCACCAGCAGGTCCTCGCCGGCCCAGACGCCCCGTCCGGGCGAGCGGCCAAAGCCGCGCTGGTCGTAGGCGTAAGTCGTCACGCCCTGCGCCGCCCACACCGGCCCGGCGATATGGAAGGCGTTGGCGTAGTCGTTCATCCCATGGACCCCGACGATCACCGCCCAGGGCTCACGCTCGGCGGCCCAGGTTTGCAGCCCCAGGCGGGCTCCATCGGCCGCAACCACGGCGTCGGCCTCGAAGTGGGCGCCGACGAACCCGGGCGGCGGAGTCGCCGGGCGTTGCACCTGCATCGACGCGCAGGCCGACAGGGCGAACATCAGGAGGACGAGGACGAAGCGGGTCATCTCGAGGCCAGACTATAATCCTCGGCCGTTAAGCCTGAGAAAAGGCGGCGAAGTGGCGCTAGGCGACCTTGAACATCGCCCGCTCGGCCTGGACCATCGCCGCGTAGGACGGCCGCGCGAGAATGGCCTCCACGTAGGCGTTGGACTTGGGATACCGGTCGGCGTCGATGGGGCAGCCGGCGAGCCGGGCGTTCTGGAAGGGGCTGGCGACGGCGATGTCGGCCAGCGTGATGCGGTCCTCCACCAGGAAGCCGGAGGCCGGGATGACGGTCTCCAGGTAATCCAGCACCTTGGGGAATGCGACCTTCTGGGCTTCGTCCGCCGCCGCGAGGTTTCCCGGCTGGTTGAGGAAGCGGGGCGACACGATGCGGTTGAAGAACATCGCGCCCATGCAGGCGACCTCGATGGTGTCGGCGAACTCCTCGTACCAGATGGTCCGCGCACGGGCCTTCGGGTCGGTCGGGATCAGGTTGGGCTCGCTCTTGATCGCTTCCAGGTAGGTGATGATCGCCGTCGAGTCCGAGATCAGGAAGTCGCCGTCCTTGAACCCCGGCATCTTGCCGAAGGGGCTGGCCTGTTTGAACTCGGGCGGCCCCTGGCCCATCCCGGCCTGCACCAGTTCGACCTCGATCCCCTTCTCGGCGGCGAAGGCCAGGGTCTTGCGGACGAACGGACTGAGGGTGTTGCCGTAGACGATCATTCTGGGGCGTCCTTTGAAGTCGGGGCCTCGGGCAGCCGCAGCCGATAGACGCCCTTGAAATCCTCCGGGTCGGCCGGCTTGTTGTGCCGTAGGATCACCAGCCGGCCGTCGCGAGCCAGGCCGCGGGCGACGGCGCGCACGTGGCCCAGGGCCCGCTGCCACCGCTCCGGCTCGACGGCGCGGGCGACGTCCTCGGGCGCGATGGACTTGCCCGGCGCGACCTTGGCCAGCAGGTCGAAGATGGCGGTCGCCACCGGGTCGCTGATGGGGGCTTCGCTCATCCGCCGCGCTTCAGGGTCTCGCGGGCGATGATCACCTGCTGGATCTGGCTGGTGCCCTCGTAGATCCGGAAGATGCGCACGTCGCGGTAGAAGCGCTCGATGCCGTATTCGGCGATGTAGCCGGCGCCGCCGAAGATCTGCACGGCCTTGTCGGCCACCCGCCCGACCATCTCCGAGGCGAAGTACTTGGCGGCGGCCCCTTCCATGGTGACGTTCTCGCCGGCGTCGCGCTTGCGGGCGGTCTCCATGGTCAGCGCTCTTGCGGCCAGCGCCTCGGTCTTGCAGTCCGCGATCATGCCCTGGAGGAGCTGGAAGCCGCTCAGCGGCTGGCCGAACTGCTTGCGCTCGGTGGCGTAGGCCACGCTGTCGGCGATAAGCCGCTCGGCCACCCCGACACACAGCGCCGAGATGTGCAGCCGGCCCTTGTCGAGCACCTGCATCGCCACCTTGAACCCCTCGCCCTCGCGGCCGATGCGGTTGTCGACGGGCACCCGGACATTGTCGAAGATCACGTCGCAGACATGGGCCCCCTGCTGGCCCATCTTCTTCTCGGGCTTGCCGACCGAGACGCCGGGCAGGTTGCGCTCCACCAGGAAGGCCGACACGCCGCCCGCGCCCGGCTTGGACGGATCGCTTCGGGCCATCACCGTAAAGAGGTCGGCCTTGTTGGCGTTGGTGATGTAGCGCTTGGAGCCGTTCAGGACGTAGTGGTCGCCGTCGAGGATCGCGCGGGTCTGCACCGCGGCGGAGTCCGACCCGGCCTCCGGCTCGGTCAGGGCGAAGGAGGTGATGATCTCGCCGGAGGCGATGCCCGGCAGGTACTTCTGCTTCTGGGCCTCGGTGCCGAACATCACCAGCGCCTGCGACCCGATCCCGACGTTGGTGCCGAAGGTGGAGCGGAAAGCCGGGCTGGTGCGGCCCAGCTCGATCACCACGAGGCACTCCTCCTCCATGGTCAGATCCAGGCCGCCGTACGCCTCGGGGATCGAGATGCCGAACAGGCCCAGGCCCTTCATCTCCTCGATGACGTCGTCCGGCATGGCGTCGTCCTCGGCCACCTTGGCCTCGAGAGGGCGGAGGCGCTCGCTGACGAAGCGGCGCACGGTGTCGATCAGTTGGTCTCGGGTCTCGGCGTCGAGCGCCATCGGGCGGGTCTCTCTTACTTGCAGGTGGTCTTGATGGGGACGGCGCGCGGGGCGCCGACCTTGCTGTTCGGATCGATCTCCTCGCGCCAGGTATTCGCGCCGATGTTCGGCCGGCCTGTGCAGTTCTGGACCGGCTTCATGTGCTTGCGCTTGGCCCAGGCGGGGACGCCGTTCGCGTCGACGGCGTTGCGGATGTCGGCGGGCGGCTTGGGGGCGGCGCTGGCGACCGGATCGGCCGGCGGGGCGGCGGCAGGCTCGGCCGGAGTGGCCGGCGCGGCCAGCATCAGGGCGGCGATAAGCGCGATCATGGGATGCATCTCCCGAAGCAGCTGAACTGTGCTGCAACGTAGGGACTGGCCCCGCCGCGGGCAAACGCCCTTTGGGGGTCGCGGGCGCTTAGTTGAGCACCTCCCAGCGGCCCGCGCGGCGGACGAGGAGCTTGGGGAACAAGGTGTTCGGATCGCCCGCGACGCTGGCCAGGGCTCCGCGCAGAGACGTGACCGCCGCCGCATCGCTGAGAAGCGCCAGATAAATCTCATCGCGCTGCGGGAGCGCCACGACGATGGGTCCCTGCGACGCCATCGTGCGGGAGTTCCAAAAAGCCTCGTCGACCAGCAGGCTCGAGGACAGACCCTTGCCGCTTTCCAACCCTGCCGGCTGCCCGCGCGGGAGCTGGCGCGGCGCGTAGGGAATCTGGGCGTGGGTGTTGGCGAGCGCAGCCGCCCAGATCGCCGCGTCGTCCATCTTCAGTCGGCCGCGCAGGACGGATCCGCGTAGGAACTCGAACGAGTCGGGACCGTCGATCGCGACAATGGCGAGGAGGCCGCCGGCGATCGGGCGCACGAGGCCGCGATCGGCGGGTCCGGCGGGTCCGGGCGGCGGGTTGGCCCTCTCCTGGCGCACGAGCACGCGAAGCGACTGCGCGGTGATCGGCGCGGGGATAAACGAGCGGCCATAGCTACGCACCAGCTCGTCCAACCGCCGGGGATCATCCCGGTAGAGCGCGTAGGCACGCTCCATGGATTGATCCTTCGGCTCCTCGCCGGGTGGGACCACGCGGAGGCCGGTCCGTCCCAGGAGTATGATTTTGGCGTCGGGCTGTTGTCGTCGGACCTCGGCCGCGACGAGATCGCGGAAACCGACGAGATCGAGCAGGGACTGAGCTTCGGCGCTCGCCGCAACCGCCGCCAAAGCGGCTGTCAGCAGCGTCCTTCGGACGACCTGCCCCTTCCCCATCGCGCACCCCCATGCTTAGAGCGCGACCCTAGAGACGAATTGGCGGGACTGGCAACGCATGGCCGACGGCGGGGTTGAGAACACCTACATTTCAAAGCTGACCACCATCACCGAAGGCGAGTGGGCGGGCTGGCAGTGCTATCCGGGGGGCGATCCCTACGAAGACCTGACCGGGCCGTTCTACTACCGGACCAGCCCGGACGGACGGCACGTGTCGGCTTTCCGCGCCGAGAAGAAGCACATGAACGGCGGCGGCTTCCTGCACGGCGGCTGCGCGATGACCTTCGCCGACTTCGCTCTGTTCGTGATCGCCCGCGACGTGATCGACGGGTCGCGCACCGTCACCGCCACCTTCAACGGCGAGCTGGTCGGCACGGCGCACGAAGGCGACCTGATCGAGTGCACGGGCGAAGTCGTGAAGGCCGGCCGCAGCATGGTTTTTGTGCGCGGTCTGATCACCACCGGCGGCGAGCCGGTCATGAACTTTTCGTCGGTACTGAAGAAGATGGGACCGCGCAGCAGCTGAGGCGGCGGGGTCGTCACACGATGCGGCGATGAAACAAAGCTGAACGTGGTCGTCCTGTTTTCGTCATGAAACGTATGTTGAAACGCCGCTACATCAATCCGGGGAGCGTCATGTCGCGCCTTCTGTCCATCCTGCTCGCCGCCGCGACCGTCCTCGGCGCCGCCTCGGCGTCCGCCGCTCCGCTGGTGGTCGCCCCCGAGGGCGTCTGGCGCAACCACAAGGACTCCGTCCACATCCAGCTGAAGCCCTGCAACGGCCAGATCTGCGGGTATGTCGTCTGGGCCAGCCCCAAGGCGGAGGCGGACGCCCGGAAAGGCGGCACGCCCAAGCTGGTGGGCGCCCAGCTGCTTCGCGGCTTCGTGGTTGACGACGCCGGCGTCGGCCGCGGCAAGGTATTCGTGCCCGACCTCAACGCCACCTTCGCGGGCTCCGCCCAGCTGATCGACGCCAAGACCATGCGCGCCAAGGGCTGCCTGTTCGCCAACGTGATCTGCAAGACCCAGATCTGGACGCGGATCGACACCCCGGCCTGACCGCCGCGATGGCGGACCTGGCCGTCGCGAGGCATCCTACCCGCGATGCAGCTCTCTCCCCTCACCCCCGCCGACATCGCCGAGGTGATGCGCCTCGAGCGCCTGCCGGGCTATGAGGAGACCGTCGGCCGGTTCGAGGCCGACGAGCACGCCGAACAGATGGCGCGCGACGACGTGCGCTATGTCGGTTTGCGAGAGGGCGATGCCCTGGCGGGCTTCGTGATCCTGCAGGAGCTGCACGAGCCGACAGCGCTGTTGCGCCGCATCGCGGTCGGTCGGCAGGACGGCGGCGTTGGCTCATGGCTGGTGGCCACGGTAACGGACTGGGTGTTCGCCAACACAGCGGCCGAGGCGCTCGCGCTCACGGTGAAGCTGAACAATCCCCGCGGCCGGTTCGTCTATGAACGGCAGGGGTTCACCGTCGATGGCGAAGACGACGTGCACTATTTCCTGACCCTCCCGCGGGAACGCTGGCGGGCGCTGCGCGGTCTCTGAGACTGGACAGGAGGGCCCGCGCGCCCCAGCTATGTCCGTCAAAGACGGGAGGAGCGCCAATGATCGAAGCCGCATGCCACTGCGGCGCGGCCAGGCTGACCGCGCCGAAGCCGGTCGAGGTGACGGAGTGCAACTGCTCGATCTGCCGCCGGCTGGGCGCACGCTGGGCGCACTTCAGCCCCAAGGACGTCACCCTGCCCGATCCGCAGACCACCCAGCCCTATGTCTGGGGCGACCGGATGCTGGCCTTCCACCGATGCCGGTCCTGCGGGATCACCACTCATTGGCAGAGCCTGGACGGGTCGCGTGACCGCATGGCGATCAACGCCCGGCTGATCGACGGCCTGGACTGGACGACGATGCGCATCCGCCAGTTCGACGGCGCCGACACCTGGACCTATCTGGACGAGGACTGACGCTTGCAGCTCTCGGTGCTGGACCTGTCGCCCGCCACCGGCGGCGCGACGCAGGCGCAGGCCGTGCGCGAGACGATCGAGGTGGCCAAGGCGGCCGAGGCGCTGGGCTACCACCGCTTCTGGATGGCCGAGCACCACAACATCGCCGGCCTGGGCTCGCCCAATCCCGAGATTCTGATCGCGGCGATCAGCCAGCGGACCAGCCGCATCCGCCTGGGCTCCGGCGGGGTGATGCTAGTCAACTATTCGCCGCTGAAGGTGGCCGAGACCTTCATGGAGCTGGAGGCCCTGGCTCCGGGCCGCATCGACCTGGGCCTGGGCCGGGCGCTGGGGGCCGAAGCGCGGACCGGCGGCGCCCTGCGCTCGGTGGGCTCCGACGCCTTCCCGCAGTACTTCCAGCTCCTGACCACCTGGCTGCTGGACGCCTCGGGCAAGGTCCCGATGCCCGCCGGCCATCCGATCTCCGACATCAAGGCCAACCCGTCCGGCCCCTCGCACCCGGACGTCTTCGTGCTGTGCACCTCGGAGGAGAGCGCCACCTTCGCCGGCATGATGGGCGTGGGCATGGTGTTCGCCGAGTTCATCGCCCGCACCGAGGCCGGGCCGGCGGTGGCCGCCTACCGCAAGGCGTTCCAGCCGGGGCCGTTTCGCGACGTACCGTGGGCCGGGACCGCGGTGGTGGCCTATGCCGCCGAGACGACGGAGCAGGCCTGGCGGGAGGATGCGCCCCGGCGGGCGGGCACGGTCTCCATGCTCTCGGGAAGGCGTCGCCGGTTCAGCGAGACCGACGAGGCCGAGGCCTTCCTGGTCGAATGGAAGGGTACGCCGCTATTGGCCGACGTGGAGGGGCGCACGCTCGCGGGCGACGCCGCCTTCATCCGCGGCAAGCTGGCCGCGAAGGCCGAGATGGCCGATGCGGACGAAGTGTTCGTCATGGCGACCGGGCCGTCGCTGGAGAAGCGCATCGCTTCGCTGGAGCTGATCAGGCCGCAATGAGACCGACCGCCCTCCTCGCCTGTCTCGCCGTGCTCGCCGCGACACCGGCCCTCGCCGCCAAGGCGCCGTTCCAGCCCTGGATCGACGGCAGCAACGCCGGCGAGCCGCAGTCGCAGACCCAGCGCGTCGACCGCGACACCTATGTGATCCGCCAGTCGCTGCGGACGAACTTCGAGGGGCCGTTCCTCTACCTGCTGTTCGGCAAGGACCGGGCCCTGCTGCTGGACACCGGCGCCGGCGGCCTGAAGATCCGGCCTACGGTGGACGCCGCGATCGCCCAGTGGCTGGCCGAGCATCACCGCGCGTCGATCCCGCTGGTCGTGGCCCACACCCATGGCCACGGCGACCACCACGCCGGCGACGCGGAGTTCGCCGGCCGGCCAGACACCACCGTCGTCGGCCTGACGCCGGAGCAAGTGGCCGCCTTCTTCGGGATCGCCGACTGGCCGAAACAGGTGGTGTCCTTCGACCTGGGCGGTCGGAAGCTGAGCGTGATCCCCACGCCGGGCCACCAGCCCGCCCACATCATGATCTGGGACCCGAGGACCCGCTGGCTGCTCTCCGGCGACACCCTGTACCCGGGCCGCCTCTACGTGCCGATCAACCGCTTCGGCGACTTCCGCGACAGCATCGACCGGGTCGTGGCCTTCACCCGCGGCCACAGGGTGAGCTGGGTGATGGGCGCCCACATCGAGATGACCCGCGAGCCCGGCAAGGACCTGCCCGACCACCCGCCGCATCCGAACGAGCACGCCTTGGAGCTGCCCTACGCCGACCTGAATGAACTGCAGGCGGCCGTCCACGCCATGGGCGACAAGGTCGCACGCGACGTGCACCCCGACTTCATCGTCGTCCCCGCCCCGCCGCGCTGAGGCCGCGGCGCCGGGGGAAACGTCTCCCCCGGCGAGGGAATCCCATTCTTTCAGGCGCGCGACGGGCGCATACTAGCTGGGTCATCTGGAGGGGGGCGGCGTCGGATGGCCGGGTGGTTGCGCGCCCCGGCGGGTCCCGCTTTGGGGCCTGGGGGGATGAGTGGCCTATGCCAAGGACGGCGTTCGAGACCACGACCTATCTGTCGTACGAGGTCAGCGCCCGGCAGGTGCTGGTGCAGCTCGACCCCGGCGTTTCGACCGCCGGTCTGGCCGAGGCGCTGCAGGGTGTCGCCCACGTCGAAGGCCCCGTGGGCTCGGGCGGCGTGCTGGCGCTCACCCTGGACACCGCGCTGCCGATCCAGCGCATCCTCGACATCGTCTCCCACCTGCCCGGCGTCCGCCATGCTGAGCCGGACTATGTGATCCACAC
Source organism: uncultured Phenylobacterium sp. (assembly GCA_966096115.1). GTDB lineage: Bacteria > Pseudomonadota > Alphaproteobacteria > Caulobacterales > Caulobacteraceae > Phenylobacterium. The sequence continues at coordinate 34,213 of CBHTUE010000007.1, read as the reverse complement.
CTTCGACGACGCGGACGGCGCCGGCGGCGGTGCTGGTGGCACGGATAGCGGTGCGGGCCGCCCGCTCACCGGCCTCGATCCGTCGACCGATCTCGGCGTGGGCGTCGGCGGCGGCGAGCAGGACGGCGGGATCGCCGGCTACGACGTCTCCAACGACCCCGGCGTCACCAACGGCACGACCTGGGGCATGTACGGCGACACCACCACCCGGGTGAACGCCTTCGGCAGCCAGGCGGGCGAAGCGTGGACCGCCAACTACACCGGCTCGACCAGGATCGCGGTCGGCGTCGTGGACTCCGGCGTCGACTACACCCACCCCGACCTCTACCTGAACATCTGGCTGAACCAGGGCGAGATCCCGCTCAGCTTCAAGGCCAGCCTGGCCGACGTCGACGGCGACGGGCGCATCACGTTCCGCGACCTGAACAACATCGCCAACGCCGCCTACGTCACCGACGAGAACGGCAACGGCCGCATCGACGGCGGCGACCTGCTGAACGACAGCCGCTGGGAGGACGGGGCCGACCAGGATGGCGACGGGCTGACCGACGACCTGATCGGCTGGGATTTCATCAACAACGACAACGACCCGATGGACGATGTCGGCCACGGCACCCACGTGGCCGGGATCATCGCCGCCCAGGGCGGCAACGGCGTCGGCGTCGCCGGGGTGACGTGGAACACCCAGATCGTCATCGCCAAGTTCCTGGGCCCCGGCGGCGGCCTGAGCTCCGACGCGGTGGCGGCGCTGGACTATGTGACCCAGGCGTCGAAGGCCGCCGGCGCGATCGACATCGTGGCCACCAACAACAGCTGGGGCGCGCCCACCACGATCCATGCGGTCGAGGACGCGGTCGTGCGCGGGGCCCAGGCGGGAATCCTGTTCGTGGCTGCGGCCGGCAACGGCGGGGCCGACCAGATCGGCGACAACAACAACCTGACGCCCAACTATCCGTCGAACTTCGACACCACCGCCGGCGCCGGCTACGACGCGGTCATCGCGGTGGCCTCGATCACCAACGCGGGCCTGCTCTCCAGCTTCTCCAACTATGGCTCCACCACCGTCGACCTGGGCGCGCCGGGCTCGGGGATCTATTCGACCGCGCTGGGCGGCGGCTACGTGACCATGAGCGGCACCTCGATGGCCGCGCCGTTCGTGACGGGCGCGATCGCGCTCTATGCCGCCGCGGCGCCCACGGCCAGCGCCGCGCAGATCCGCGCCGACCTGCTGGCCTCGACCATCCCGACGACGTCGCTGGCGCAGACGGTGACCGGTGGGCGGCTGGACGTCTCCGGCTTCGTCTACCGCGGCTCGCCGGGCGGCGTGATCTCGACCGGCTCGGCGGCCGCGGACGTCTTCTCGCTGAGCGCCGCGCCGGTGGGCCAGTCCAAGGCCAGCGTGTTCAACGACAGCCTGATCGGCGCGGACGGCGCCGACCGGCTGGACGGCGGCCCCGGCGCGGACGTGCTCACCGGCGGCCTCGGCAACGACACCTACACCGTCGAGACGCCCGGCGACCTGGTGGTCGAGCTACCCGGCGAGGGCACGGACCTGGTCAACAGCACGATCAGCTGGACCCTCGGCCCCAACCTCGAGAACCTCACGCTCACCGGGACCGCCGCCGTCAACGGTACCGGCAACGAGCTGGGCAACACCCTCACCGGCAATGCCGCGGCCAACCTGCTGGACGGCGGCGCGGGCAACGACGTGCTGAACGGCGGCGCGGGCGCGGACACCCTGGTGGGCGGCCTGGGCAACGACCGCCTGACCGGCGGGACCGGCGCCGACTCCATGCTGGGCGGTCTGGGCGACGACACCTACGACGTCGACGATCCGGCCGACGCGGTGGTCGAAGTGGCCGGCGAAGGCAACGACCTCGTCAACAGCGTCCTGCCCGCCTACACGCTCAGCGACAACGTCGAGCGGCTCACCCTGGCCGGGACCGCGCCGATCGGCGGGACCGGCAACGGCCTGGCCAATACGCTCACCGGCAACACGGCCGGCAATTTGCTGGACGGCGCGGCGGGCGACGACACCCTGAACGGCCTGGCCGGCGCCGACACGCTGATCGGCGGCCAGGGCAACGACAAGCTGGTCGGCGGGACCGAGGCCGACTCGATGGCCGGCGGCGCGGGCGACGACATCTACGACGTCGACAACGCGGGCGACGTGATCACCGAGCTGGCCGGCGAGGGCAACGACCTGGTGACCAGCACGGCGGCGAACTACACCCTGTCGCCGGAGATCGAGCGCCTGACCCTGGGCGGGACGGCGGCGATCAACGGGACCGGCAACGGCCAGGCCAACACGCTCACCGGCAACGCCGCCGACAACGTCCTGGACGGGGCCGGCGGGGCCGACACCCTGATGGGCGGCACGGGCGCGGACACGCTGCTGGGCGGCGCGGGCGCCGACAACCTGGTCGGCGGCGCGGGCGTCGACCGCATGGTCGGCGGCGACGGCGACGACAGCTTCGACGTGGACGTGGCGGGCGACGTCGTGGTCGAGCTGGCCGGCGAAGGCGACGACCTGGTCACCTCGACCGTCACCTACACCCTGTCGGCCAACGTCGAGCGCCTGACCCTGGGCGGGACCGCCGCGCTCGACGGGACGGGCAACGAACTCGGCAACACGCTCACCGGCAACAGCGCCGCCAACCGCCTGTTCGGGCTGGGCGGCGCGGACACCCTGAACGCCGGGACCGGCGACGACACCCTTGACGGCGGAACCGGCGCGGACTCGCTGGTCGGCGGCGGCGGCAACGACGTCTACATCGTCGACGACCCGGGCGACACGATCCTGGAGGCGGCCGGGGCGGGCAACGACGTCGTGAACAGCTCGGCCGCGGCCTATGTGCTGGCCGACAACGTCGAGAAGCTCACCCTGACCGGGACCGCCGACATCGGCGGAACCGGCAACGCGCTGGCCAACACCCTGACCGGCAACGGCGGCGCCAACCTGCTGGACGGCGGCCTGGGCGACGACACCCTGCTGGGCGGGGCCGGAACCGACAGCCTGGTCGGCGGCGCCGGCAACGACCGCCTGACCGGCGGGACCGAGGCCGACACCTTGGCGGGCGGCGCGGGCAACGACACCTATGACGTGGACGACGCCGGCGACGCCGTCGTCGAACTGGCCGGCGACGGCGTGGACACGGTCAACAGCACGGCCGCGGCCTACACCCTGGGCGCCAATGTCGAGACTCTGGTGCTGGTCGGCTCGGCGGCGATCGCCGGGACCGGCAACGACCTGGGTAACGTCATCACGGGCAGCGGCGCGGCCAACCTGATCGACGGCGGCGCGGGGAACGACACCCTGAACGGCGGCGCGGGGACCGACACGCTGGTCGGAGGCATCGGCAACGACCGCCTGACCGGCGGGACCGAGGCCGACGTCATGTCCGGCGGCCAGGGCGACGACACCTACGACGTCGACGACGCCGGCGACGCGACGATCGAACTGGCCGGTGAAGGCAACGACCTGGTGAACGCTTCGGTGACCTACACCCTGGGCGCCAACGTCGAGCGGCTGACACTGACCGGGTCGGCGGCGATCAACGGCACCGGCAACGGCGGCGCCAACACTCTGACCGGCAACGCCGCTGCGAACGTGCTGGACGGCGACGTGGGCGACGACATCCTGAACGGCGGCGCGGGCGGCGACACGCTGATCGGCGGCGCCGGCAACGACCGGCTCACCGGCGGAACCGAGGCCGACGCCCTGTCCGGTGGGATCGGCGACGACACCTACGACGTCGACGTCGCGGGCGACACGGTCAACGAGCTGTTCGGCGAGGGCAATGACCTGGTCAACAGCACCGTGACCTTCACGCTCTCGGCCAACGTCGAGCGCCTGACCCTGACCGGCGTGGCCGCAATCGACGGGACGGGCAACGACCTGGCGAACCTGATCACCGGCAACGCCGCGGCCAACAAGCTCTCGGGCGCCGCGGGCAACGACACCCTGACCGCGGGCGCGGGCGACGACACCCTGGACGGTGGCCTGGGCGCCGACTCCCTGGTGGGTGGGACGGGCAACGACCGCTTCTACTTCGAGCACGGCCAGGCGGCGGGCGACATGGTCTCCGACTTCGCCCTGGGCGACCGGCTGGAGTTCCACGGCTATGGCGCGGGCTCGACCCTGACCAAGGTCGCGGGCAGCCTGACCAACTGGACCCTCACCGACGGCGTCACCGGCGCGACCGAGGTGATCACCCTGTCGAACAAGTACGCCCTGGTCGCGGGCGACTACATCTTCACCTAGTCGCTTCCCTTCCAGGCGCCGTCCAACAGGGTCGCGCTGGCCCACGAGCCCTTCTCGAGCATCACGGCGGCGGTCTCACGCCGGATGACCACGCGTTTGGCGGCCTTCAGCTTCTGGATGAGGCCCGGGATCTCGCGCTTCATCAGCTTCAGCGTGTCGGCGTCAAACTGGGCGAAGCTGGCTGCGGCGCTTTCCGTCGAGAGCGACTTCACGGTGGCGAAGTCGCCCTTCTGCATCGCCTCGGCGCGGGCGATCAGCACCTTCACCGGCTCCGACGCCGCCGCAGCCGGCCCCTTCAGGTCCGCGACCACCGGGTCGGTGAACACCGGCGCGGAGAAGCTGAAGCTCATCTTGTCGGTCAGGTCGGGGCGGAGCTCGCCGGAGATCCGCGTGGCGCTGACGTCCAGGCGGGACCACACGCCCTCGGTGCTCGACAGGCTTGTGGTCGCCAGGGAGTAGCCGGGCTCCGGCGGCGTCAGGATGGTGACGAAGACCTTCGTCCTGTCGGCCGGATCGAAGCCCAGCAACAGCCCCTTGACCTTGCCCGCCCGGGCCAGGCCCCACACGGGCGGGAAGGCGATGCCGGTCAAGGCGGACGGCGGGACCTCGGTCTGGCTCAGCACCACCCGCATCCGCACGTCGTCGTCGAAGCCCTCGGCGCCGTCGATGGCCATGGCCACCGACCTGGAGACCTCGAAGCTCCCCTCGTCGCCCTTGTAGCCGCCCTTGGCGACCCCGGGATCGATGGCGAAGGCCGGCCGGGCCGCCAGCGCAACCCCGCCGGCCAGCACAAGGCGCCGGCCAATTCTGTCAGGAGACATCACGCCGCCGGCCTCTCGGGCATGCCGGCCTTGGCCGCCGGCCGCGCCCGCATCGCATCCGCCCAGCGGCCGACGTGGGTCAGGTCCTCGGGCGGGCGGAACTTGATCATCCGGCCGAAGTCCAGGCCGATGAAGGCGATGATGTCGGCGATGGTCAGCCGGTCGGCGGCCAGCCACTCGCTCTCGCCCAGCCGGCGGTCCAGCACCTTCAACGCGCGGGTCGCGCCGGTGAGATTGTGCTCGCCGATCACCGGGACCTGGGCCTCCAGCGCGCCCATCGCCGGATGCGTGTGCCGCACGCCGATCATCAGCGGCGTGGCGACCATCATCTCGGCCCGGCGCAGCCACATCTCGATGACCGCGGTCTCGGTCGGCGTGCGACCGAACAGGTTCGGCTCGGGGTAGAGGGCCTCCAGGTAGCGGCAGATGGCGACGGACTCGGTGACGCACGTCCCGTCGTCCAGCTCCATCATCGGCACGTTCGCGAGGCCCGCCTTGCGCAGGTACTCCGGCGTCTTGTGCTGGCCCTCGAAGAGGCTGAGCGTCACCACCTCGATGTCGGTGATGCCCTTCTCCGCCATGAACCAGCGCACCCGGCGCGGATTGGGCGCCAGCGGGGTGTCGTAGATCTTCATAGGGATGTCTCCGAACCGTACCGTCCTAGCTACGCCGTTTCCGCGCGGGTCACGCAAGGGTCCGCCTGGACAACCCCAGCGTGCTGCGGAAACCGGCCTAGCCGAACAGCCCGGCCGGCAGCAGGCCCACGATCGAGGCGGTCAGGCAGGTGGCCAGGAAGCCGGCCATCATCGCCTTCCAGACCATGCCGACGATCTCGTTGCGCCGCTCGGGCACCAGGACGGAGAAGCCCGCCAAGTTGATCCCCACGGAGGCCACGTTGGCGAAGCCGCACAGGGCATAGGTGAGCAGCACCCGCGAGCGCGGCTCCATTGCGTCCAGCGGGATGGCGCCCAGCCGGATGAACGCGGTGAATTCGGTCAGCACCAGCTTGACGCCCAGCAGCGAGCCGGCAGTCGGCGCATCCTTCCACGGGATGCCGATCGCCCAGGCCAGCGGCGCGAAGACCACGCCCAGGCCGCGCTCGACGCTGAGCGGCTGGCCGCCGACGTCGGGCAGCGCGCCCAGCATGGCGTTGACCATCGCCACCAGCGCCACGAACACGATCAGCGTCGCGCCGACGTTCAGCACGATCTGCAGGCCGTCGGTGGTGCCCTTGATCAGGGCGTCGATGGAGCTGTCGTACTTCTTGGCCGCCAGCGGGTCGTAGGTCTGGGTCTGCTCGATCGCCGCGTCGCGGGGCACGATGATGCGGGCCAGCAGCACGCCCGCCGGCGCCGAGATGATCGAGGCCGTGACCACGTGGGCGGCGGCCTGGGGCAGCACGTCCTTCAGGATTGTCGCATAGGCCACCATGGTGGAGCCCGAGACGCAGGCCATCCCGACCGCGATCAGCATGAACAGCTCGGAGCGCGACAGGCTGGGCAGGTACGAGCGGATGAAGATCGGGCCCTCGACCTGGCCCATGAACACGGTCGCCGCGGTCGCCAGCGCCGGCGGGCCGCGCAGGCCCATAGTGCGCTCGAACACCACCCCGAACCCCTGGGTGATCCAGACCAGGATCTTCCAGTGCCAAAGCAGCGCGGCCAGCGCGCAGACCACCAGGATCACTGGCAGCACCCGGAAGGCGAACACGAACATCGCGCCCGGGTTGGTCAGCGGGTAGGGCTGGCCCGGCGTACCGGCCAGGAAGCCGAACACGAACGAAACCCCGGCCTGGGTGGCGCTGGACAGGCCGTCGACCACCACGCCAACGCCCTGGATCCCATCGCGCAGGGCCGGCACCCCGAACAGGGCGAACACCAGCAGGCCCTGGGTCAGCATGGCGCCGATCGCCAGCGTCCACGGGAACCGCATGCGGTTCTCCGACACCGCCCAGCACAGCAGCAACACGGCCGCCACGCCGACCAGGCTCTGCGCGTTCTCCAGACCGAACATGCATCCCCCGATGCGCCGCCGAGTCACCGGCTTGGACGCCATTAAGGGCGCCAGATCAGGGACTTGCGCAAGCTTCCCTCCCTTAATGGGGAGGGACAGATCGCCGAAGGCGATCAGGGTGGGGCTGTATGGGCAGGATCTCAGAGGTCTGGGAGGATCGTGACTTCCCCACCCTGGCCGCTTTGCGGCCTGTCCCTCCCCATTAAGGGAGGGAAGGAGTCACGCCACCCGCGAGACCAGCGTCCCGGCCCGGTACGGCGCCGCCGCCGGGGCGGCCGTGGTCGGGGGCGCCGCGGGGCCGACCAGCTTCTGCGCTTCAGCCGACAGCTCGACGCGGTCCGGCGCGCGGGCCCCGGCGCCGAACAGCGACAGCACCGACCGGGTCCAGTCGGGGGAGTTGTTGTCGCGGCGTTGCGACAGCTGCAGGGCGGCGGCGAACTTGGGGTCCGCCGACTGGGCCGCGGCCGCGCGGTAGTCGAGCTGGCCGTTGGCGCCCACAGCGCCCGCGGCCGTCATGTAGTCGACCATCTGCGACTGGGCTTCGGTGTTGTCGCGCCAAGCCTGGACGTCCGCATAGGGCCGCTGGCCCAGCCGGTCGGCGGCGTTGAGCGTTGTGGCGAACAGCACCGCCTGGTCCGACGACGACAGGTTGTCGAAGCTGGCCTTGGCCGCCTTCAGCGCGCCCGAGGCGCCGCCGGACTGGCCGCCGGCGTTCACCGCCTGGACGAAACCCTGGGACAGTTGCTGCGCCCGCTGGCCGATGTCGCTGTCGTAGGTGACCTGGTCCAGAATCTTGCGGCGGTCGTCCTCGATGCCGATCAGGCCGCCGGTCGCCGACAAGGTCCGCAGGTCCGCGTAGGCTTTCAGGCGTTCGCCGTCGGACGACTTGCCGCTGGTGTCCAGCACCGTCGACGACAGCGCGTCGAACCGCGCCAGCCGTTCGCTCAGGTCCGGCAGGCCCCCGCGCACGGCCGGGGTCGCGCTGATCGGCGCGATGGGTCCGGCGGCCGTGTTGGGGGTAATGGCGTCCATGCTCGGGCCGGGGGAAGATCGGTGCGGGCGAGCGGTGATCCGTAGCGGCCGAAGCTTAAGAAATTGCCCGTTCGCAGGCAGAACGGCGCCGCCCGGCCGGATTACAAAGGTTTAATCGCCCCCGCCGCATCTGCCGAACCGGCCCCGCGCCTCTCTGTAACGAGCGCATTTCGCGGCGTCCGCACGACTTCCGGTTGCTCTGCCTTACGGCGATTTAACTGGTTCCCCGAGGTCCGGACGCCGACATCCAGCGCTCGAAGGTGAGGGCGTTCAGTCACGATGTCATTGGCTCTGGCAACACTGCTCTACGAGTGGCGGCGCTACACAGCGGCCGTCGTGGCGCTGGCCTTTTCGGGCCTGCTGATCCTGGCGCAGGTCGGCATGTTCACCGGCATCGTGCAGGGCGCGACCGCGACCATCGACCGGTCCCGCGCCGACATCATGATCCTGCCGAAGAAGATGGAGAGCCTGATCAATTCGGGCGGCGGCTCCCTGCCCTCGCGCCTCGAACCGCAGATCTACATGAACCCCGAAGTCGTCGAGGTCGCCTCGATGGACAACGACGGCGGTCGGTGGATCAACCACCCGAAGGACGGCAAGAAGGCCGTCACCACCTTCATCAACATCAACATGGTCGACACGCGCCCCGGCGCCGTGAACCTGCCGACCGACTTCGACGAGACCATCCGCTCCGCCCTGCTCGAGCCCTACTCGGTCGTGATCGACGAGACGCAGCTGAAGCGGCTGGGTGTGAAGCTGGGCGACGACGCTTCGCTGAACGGGCGCACCGTGCACGTCCGCGGCGTGCTGCACGGCTATCCGGACGTGAACAACGCCTCGGTCACCATGAGCCGCGACACCATGCGGCTGATGGGCATGCTGACCAAGAACGGCAAGACCGGCCCGCTGATGGTCCGCATCAAGGACCCGGCCCGCGCCGAGGCCGTGCGCGACCAGCTGAACAAGACCTCGGCCGGCGCCTACCGTGCGTGGACCCGCGGCGAGCTGGCGGAGGCCAACCAGGGCGCGCTGCTGCAGGAACAGATCATCGGCATCTTCCTGGGCTTCTCGGTCTTCCTGGGCTTCTTGATCGGCGTCGGCATCACCTCGCAGACGCTGCGCGGCGCGATCCTCTCGAGCATCAAGGAGTTCGCCTCGCTGCGTGCGCTCGGCGTGTCGATGGGCTCGCTGCGGATGATCGTGATGGAGCTCTCGGTCTGGGTGGGCATCGTCGGCCTGATGGCCACGGCCCTCTTCACATTCGGCGTCTACCTGCTGGCCACCAACGGCGGCCTGCCCATGGGCTTCCCCATCCCCTGGGTGGTGGGCGTCTCCATTCTCCTGCTCGTCATCTCGATCGTCTCGGGCGTCTTCGCCCTGGGCATCCTGAAGAAGAGCCAACCTGCGGATCTCCTGCGATGAGCCCGTCTTCGGCTAACCACGGCAAACCCGCCATTGTCGCCCACGGCGTCTACAAGCGCTTCAAGACCGGGCGGACCCACATCGAGGTCCTCAAGCGGGTGGACTTCGACGCCAACCACGGCGAGGTCACCATGGTCATGGGCCCGTCGGGGTCCGGCAAGTCGACCCTGGTGGCGGCGCTGTCCGGCCTCTTGAAGCCCGACGAGGGCGACGTCACGGCGCTGAACGAGGACATCTGGGACCTGCGTCCGGGCCGTCGCGACAAGTTCCGCCTCGACCACTGCGGCTTCATCTTCCAGGGCTTCAACCTGTTCTCGGCGCTGACCGCCCTGCAGCAGGTCGAGATCATCCTGAAGTACCAGGGCTATTCCAAGCGCGTCGCCCGCGAGAAGGCGGCCAACGCGCTGATGGAAGTGGGCCTGGAGAACAAGATGAACCAGCGCCCGTCGGAGCTCTCCGGCGGCGAGAAGCAGCGGGTCGCCATCGCCCGCGCCCTGGCCAAGGACCCGCAGCTGCTGTTCGCCGACGAGCCCACCAGCGCGCTGGACGGCGAGAACGGCCTAGTGGTGATCAAGCTGATCCAGCGGGCCGCCAAGCAGTTCGGCGCGGCGGTGATCTGCGTGACGCACGACATCCGCCTGGAAGCCTTCGCCGACCGCGTCATCCACCTGGAAGACGGCCTGATCCGCGACGACCGCCGCGTCGACAACACGCCCCAGAAAGACGTGGGGGCGCCCGCCAATACCGAACACCATCGACAACCCGCGCTCCTGGGAGCCTGAAGCCAATGCTCGCCCTGTTCCGCAACAAGTTCGTCTGGATCGCCCTGGTGATCATCGCCCTCGCCGGAGGCGGCGGCGTGTTCATGCAGAGCCAGGCCAAGGCCAAGAAGGCCGAGGAGGCCAAGGCGACCGCGGCCGTGAAGCCCAGCCCGTACGCCGCCATCGCCAACGGCAAGGCCGACGTGGAAGGCGGCATCATCCAGGTCGCGGCCCGCCGCGCCGGGGTGATCAACGAGGTGCTCGCCCAGGAAGGCGACATGGTCACCAAGGGCCAGGTCCTGGCCAAGCTGGAAGACGACGAGCCCCGCCTGGCCTCCGCGCGCGCCCAGGCCGAGGTCCGCCAGGCCCACGCCGCCCTGGCCCTGCTGCAGGTGCAGCTGTCGGCCGCCCAGCGCGAATTCCGCCGCCTGGAGAGCCTGGCGCCCAGCAACTTCGTCGCCGCCCAGCGCCTGGACCAGGCCAAGGACGCGGTCCGCGAGGCCGAGGCCAAGATCATGGCCCAGCAGGCCACCGTCGCGACCGCCCAGGCCTCCGCCAACGAGGCCCGCTACGACCAGGAGCTGTCGATCATCCGGGCGCCGGCCGACGGCCGCATCGTGCGCCGCTACGCCAACCCCGGCGCCGGCGCCTCGACGCTGAACGTGTCCAACATGTTCGACCTGGAGCCGCGGGCCGGCCGCATCGTGCGCGCCGAGATCGCCGAGGGTTCGCTGAGCGCCGTCGACATCGGCCAGACCGTGCAGATGTCGCCGGAAAGCGACCCGACCAAGGTCTATGGCGGCAAGGTGCTGCGCCGCGCCGCGGTCTTCGGCGCCCGCAAGCTGCAGTCGGACGACCCGACCGAGAAGACCGACGACCGGGTGGTCGAGGTGGTGGTGGATTCGACCGGCGCCCCGTTCCTGATCGGCCAGCGGATCCTGGTGAAATTCGTGCGCACCCAGCAGGCGGCGATCCCGACTCCGCCGAAGAGCTAAACACAACCTACGAGAGCGCGGCGGGCGGACACTCCCGCCGCGTAAGCATGTCTTAAGGTCGGTAGCGTCTACTCCAGGTCGGAGGGGGCGCATGCGGATCGGGAATCCACACGGCCAAGCCCCGGCGACGACGAGCGAACATCTCGCGCCGGAGGACCTGCTGGCCAACACCGGCCTGTGGCGCAGGCTGCTCACCATCGCCCTGATCGGCGTGGTGGCGGCGCCCATCGTCCCGCCGCGCGACATCGCCATCTGGCTGGCCCTGTACCTGCCGGTGACCCTGGTCGAGATCTTGACCCTGATCCGGCGCGGCTACATCGGCCGCGACGCCGTCAGCCTGTTCGTCACCTTCGCCATCTCGGCCCTGCACGCCCTGGCCGCTGCCGCCCTGATCCAGCACGGCGATGGGGGCCCGCGGCTGTTCGCGGTGGCGCTGATCGGCTTCTCCGCCGTCAACATCCTGCTGCGGCTCTACACGTGGCCCAAGCTGTTCCTGGCCGCCATGGCGCCCAACGCGCTGGTGCTGCTCTGGGTAAGCTGGGGCATCTTCGCTCGCGACGTGGCCGCCGGCGACTGGCTGAAGGCCATGACCCCGCCAGCCATCCTGCTGATCTACGCCCTGCTGCTGGTCCCGACCCGCCGCCGGCTGGCCGACGCCTGGAGCCGCCTGCAAGCCGCCAAGACCAAGGCCGAGGCCGCCAGCCTCGCCAAGTCCGACTTCCTGGCCACCATGAGCCACGAGATCCGCACGCCGCTGAACGGCATCCTGGGCATGGCGCAGGCCCTGCAGCGCGCCGACCTGCCGGCCGAACAAAAGGCCCAGCTTCGGGTCATCCGCCAGTCCGGCGAGGGCCTGCTCAGCCTGCTGAACGACGCGCTGGACTTCTCCCGCATCGAAGCCGGCGCGCTGGAGCTCGAGGTGACCGAGTTCGACATGGAGCACCTGACGCGCGGCGCGGTCGCGACCTTCACCCCGCTGGCCGAGCGCAAGGGCCTGACCTTCGAGTTCTCGATCGACGAGGCGGCCAAGGGCGTGTTCCGCGGCGACACGGTGCGGATCCGCCAGGTCCTCTACAACCTGGCCGCCAACGCCGTGAAGTTCACCGAGACCGGCGGCATCGCGGTCGGGGTCTCCTACGCCGACGGCCAGCTGAAGCTGGACGTCGCCGACAGCGGCATCGGCATCGCGCCGGACCGGATCGGCGGCCTGTTCGAACAGTTCGTCCAGGGCGACGCCTCGGCGACCCGCAGGCACGGCGGGGCCGGCCTGGGCCTGGCGATCTGCCGCTCGCTCTGCGAGCTGATGGGCGGCGCGGTCAGCGTCTCCAGCGTCGAGGGCCGCGGCTCGCTGTTCACCGCCAGCCTGCCGATGGCGAGGGTCGCCGCGCCGGCCCTGATCGTCGGGCCTGCGCCCGCGCCGGCCGAGCAAGCCGAGACGGCGCCCATCCGCATCCTGGCGGCCGAGGACAACGCCGTGAACCAGCTGGTGCTGAAGACCCTGCTCAGCCAGGCGGGCCTGGAGCCGACCCTGGTCGAGAACGGGGCCGAGGCGATCGAGGCGTGGCAGTCCGGCCGCTGGGACGTGATCCTGATGGACATCCAGATGCCGGTGATGGACGGCGTCACGGCGACCCGGCAGATCCGCGCCTTCGAAGCCGCCAACGGCCGGGCGAAGACGCCAATCATCGCCGTGACCGCCAACGCCATGTCGCACCAGGTCACCGAGTACGCAGCCGCCGGCATGGACGCCGTCGTGCCCAAGCCGCTGGACGCGGCGGCCCTGTTCAACGCCATCGAGCGGGCGCTGGACGCAACCCAAGATCGGCCGGCTGTCGCCGCAGCCTGAAAATGCGCATCTAAAATAGTTTTCTACAACTTGTGGTGGGGGAAACCGTCACCGCAGTACTCTACCTCAACGAGCGACGCCTTCGGCGTTCGCGCGGGGAAACAGTTGGGGTTGGCTCATGGAGAACACAGACAAGACCATCGTGGTCGGCGCCGGCGTGGCGATCACAGCGGTCGCGGCCGTCGCGGTTTCGACCGGCGCCTTCAACAACATGAACGCGGCGCCGGGACAGGCCACTGCCCAGGAGGCCGCGCGGTTCCTGACGCAGTGCACCTTCGGCGTCACCGAGGCCGATATCGCGGCCGTCCAGAACGCGGGCTTTTCAGCATGGCTCGACCAGCAGATGGCGATGACGCCGTTCAACATGCTGGCCGCGGTGCGGGCGCGGCTGGCCAACCCGACGCCCTATCGCTCGGACGAGCACTCCTCGTTCGTCGAGAGCTTCTGGGAAGGCGTGATCACCCGGCCCGACCAGCTTCGCCAGCGCATGCAGTTCGCGCTGTCGCAGATCTTCGTGGTCACGCGCGAGACCGAGGAACTGAACTTCAACGGCTCGCTGGCCTGCACCAACTACTACGACATCCTGGGGGCAAACGCGTTCGGCAACTGGCGGACGCTGATCGAGAAGATCGCCCTCAACCCGATCGTCGGCATCTTCCTGTCCTTCATCCGCAACGACAAGGAAGACCCGGCCACCGGCCGTAATCCCGACGAGAACTTCGCGCGCGAGATCATGCAGCTGTTCTCGATCGGCACCATCAAGCTGAACCCCGACGGGACGCCCCAGCTGGACACCGCCGGAAACACCATTCCCACCTACAGCCACGACGACATCGCGGGTCTGGCGCGGGTGTTCACCGGCATCGGCGAGTTCGTGCCGGGCGGGCCCACTGAGTACAACTGGACCTACGGATCCGCCTACGGCTACTTCGACCAGGGCGGCCAGGACGGCAATCCCGTCCAGATGATGTTCTATCCGACGCATCACTCGAAGTCGGCGAAGACGTTCCTGGGGGTCACCATCCCGGCGTCGAACACCGTCAACGTCGCGGGCGACCTGAAGGTCGCCCTGGACACCCTGTTCAACCACCAGAACACGGCGCCCTACTTCGCCAAGCGGCTGATCCAGCAGTTCGTCACCAGCAACCCGACCCCGGCCTATGTGGCGCGCGTCGGCGCGGTCTTCGCCAACAACGGCTCAGGTGTGCGCGGCGACATCGGCGCGGTGCTGAAGGCGGTCCTGCTGGACGACGAGGCGCGCAACACCGCCGCGGCGCAGGCCAACCCGACCTTCGGCAAGAAGCGCGAGCCGGTGATCTGCGTCGCCAACTGGGGCCGCACCTTCGCCGCGCGCAGCAAGAACGGCCACTTCGGCATCGGCGAGACCGGCTCGCCGGAGATGCTGAGCCAGGCGGTGCTGGACGCCCCCTCGGTCTTCAACTTCTGGCGCGCCGGCTACAAGCCGCCGCACACCCAGTTGGGCGCCCAGGGCCTGGTGGCGCCGGAGTTCCAGGTGGTGAGCGAGCTGACCACCGCCGCCTACTGCAACCTGATGCAGTCGGCGGTGACATCGGGCCTGGGCACCAACCAGGTCACCTGGTCGGGGAGCGATACGCTCAGCGACTACACCGCCGAGATCGCCGTCGCCGCCGACGCCAACGCCCTGCTCGACCGCCTGAACATGCTGCTCTTCTACGGGCAGATGTCGGCGGGGCTGCGCACCCAGATCCTGAACGCCGTGAACAGCATCGCCATACCAGCCACGGGCTCGACGACCACCGCGCGCACCAACCGCGCCAAGCTGGCCGTCCTGCTCTCGCTGGTCTCCGGCGAATACCTGATCCAGCGCTGACCCCGGCCCCGAAAGGAAACGAACATGAACGACTCTTCGAGCCGTCGCGAATTCCTGCGCTGGAGCGCCGGGTTCTCCATCTTGGGAGCCGGCGCGCCGCTGGCCCTGCAACTGACCGCCGCCGGGACCGCCGCGGCCGCCGCCGCCCCCGACTACAAGGCCCTGGTCTGCCTGTTCATGCAGGGCGGCCAGGACGGCAACAACATGGTGCTGGCCACCGACGACGACAGCTGGGCCCGCTACCAGTCCGCCCGCAACACCGGAGCCTCGCCGATCGCGCTCTCGCGGACAGCGGTGCGCACGCCCCCGGCCGACGGCGCCTGGGGCCTGACCCCGTCCGGCTGGGGCGGCGTCGTGCCGTTCGCGCCGGCGACGCCGCAGGCGATCCCGCCGGGCACGGCCACGCCGGCCGGCGGCGCCCCGCGCACGTTCGGCCTGCACCCGATGCTGCACGACCTGGTCTACGGCCCGGCCAGCAACCAGCCCGACCCGACCTCGCTCTGGGCGCAGAAGCGGCTGGCCGTGCTGGCCAATGTCGGCACCCTGATCCAGCCCACGACCAAGGCGCAGTTCAACGCCAAGACCGTGCCGGTCCCGCAGGCGCTGGGTTCGCACAACGACCAGCAGTCGGCCTGGCAATCCGGGGCGATCGACGGCGCCCAGACCGGCTGGGGCGGCCGGCTGGCCGACATCCTGGCCAGCCAGAACGGCGCCAACGCCGTGTTCACCTCAGTCTCGGCCGACGGCAACGCGGTTTTCCTGTCCGGCGACACCCAGGGGCAGTACCAGATCTCCACCGACCTGAATAACCCGGCCATCACCATCCGCGGCATCTCGGGCAACCTGTTCGGCACATCGGCCGGTTCCGCGGCATTCAAGAACATCATCCAGGCCACGGGCGGCGGATCGACCTTTGCGAACGACTACGCCAACGTGGTTCAGCGCGCGATCACCGCAGCCTCGACCCTGAACGGCAAGTTCAAGACGCCGGGCGTGGTCACCGCCGCGCCGGGCTACTTTGAACCGAACCAGGGCTTCTCGGACGTGAACCCCTGGACGACGCAGCTCAACACCGTGGCCCAGATGATCGCCGCAGCGCCGGGGATGGGCATCCGCCGGCAGGTGTTCTTCCTGCGGCTGGACCAGCACGACACCCACGACCACCAGAACGAGCGGGAGTCGCGCAACCTGCACCGCCTGTCCCAGGCGCTGGTCTACTTCGACAAGGTGCTGGCCGCGGTCCCCGCGGGCAAGGTCACCGGCGTGCAGCAGTTCGCCGACATGCGCTCGTGCGTGACCACCTTCACCGCCGCAGACTTCTCGCGCGGGTTCGCCACCAACGGCGACGGCACCGACCACGCCTGGGGCGGCCACCACCTGATCATGGGCGGCGCGGTGAAGGGCGGCGACATGTACGGCCAGTACCCGACGCTGGGCATCGACAAGGGCGCGTTCAACAACCCGGACATCGTCGGCAACAACATGCTGCCGACCACCTCGGTCGACCAGTATGGCGCCACGCTGGGGCGCTGGTTCGGGGTGGCGGAGTCCGATCTCCAGACGATCTTCCCCAACCTGCGCAACTACCAGACGCCGTTCCTCGGGTTCGTCTGAACCCGGGGGCGCGCGCCCCTTCCCCTACCGTCAGCTTGACGCCGGACCCCGGCGGGCTCCACAACGCCCGCCGATTTCGGAACAGCTGACCCAGAGGGGCTCACATGGCGGACATCCGCTTCGACGGCAAAGTGGCGATCGTGACCGGCGCGGGCGGCGGTCTGGGCCGGGCGCACGCCCTGGAACTGGCCAAGCGCGGGGCCAAGGTGGTGGTCAACGACCTGGGCGGGTCGATGGACGGCTCGGGCGCCCACTCCGAGGCCTCGCTGAAAGTGGTCGAGGAGATCAAGGCGGCTGGCGGCGAGGCGATCGCCAACGGCTCGTCGGTCACCGACGACGCCGGCGTGGCCAAGATGGTCAAGGACACGATGGACCAGTGGGGCCGCATCGACATCCTGATCGCCAACGCCGGCATCCTGCGCGACAAGACCTTCGCCAAGATGGAGTTCGGCGACTTCCAGGTGGTGGTGGACGTCCACCTGTTCGGCACCGTCAAGCCGGCCAAGGCCGTCTGGGAGATCATGCGCACCCAGAACTACGGGCGCATCGTGGTGACCACCTCGTCGTCGGGCCTCTACGGCAACTTCGGCCAGTCGAACTACGGCGCGGCCAAGCTGGGCCTGATCGGCTTCATGAACACGCTGAAGCTCGAGGGCCAGAAGAACAACGTCCACGTCAACGCCATCGCCCCGGTGGCCGCCACGCGGATGACCGAGAACCTGATGCCGCCCGAGGTGCTGGCGCAGCTGAAGCCCGAGTTCGTGACGCCCGGCGTGGTGTTCCTCTGCTCGGAAGAGGCGCCCACCGGCCACATCCTGACCGCCGGCGCCGGCGCCTTCGCCCTGGCCCGCATCGTCGAGACCGAAGGCGTCTACCTGGGCCATGAGGCCACGGTCGAGGCCGTCCGCGACAACTGGGCCAAGATCACCGACGAGACCGGCGCCAAGGCCTACTTCGCCGGCGGCGAGCAGTCCCAGAAGTTCTTCCGCAAGATGTCGGGGGGCTGATCCTCCCCCCCAGCGCGAAGCGCGATCAGGGTGAGGTGGCTCGGCGCGACCCGCGCCGAGACGGAGGGGGTTACCGCCCCCTCCCCTCGCCGGGTGGGCTTCAACCCCCTCAGTCAGCTTCGCTGACAGCTCCCCCCGTGGGGGAGCACCTGCCGAACCCAATTTCCTTTTTGTAATCCATTTCCTCTTGCCCCTCCCCCCGGGGCCGCGCCTAACCTTTGACGCTGCGTCCGAGAGAGGCGCGTTCGGAGGTCTCCGTTGGCATCGCAGGAAAGTCCGACCGCATCGTCCCGGCCGCTGTCGCTGCCGGGCGTCCTGGCGTTCGCCAGCGCCAGCATTCCGATCCAGGCGCTGGTCCTGGCGATCAGCGTCCACCTTCCGCGCTATTTCGCCAGCCACATCGGGCTCGAGCTCGCCGTCGTCGGCGCGGCCTTCGCGATGGTGCGGCTGGTCGACATTCCCATCGACGTCGTGATGGGCATGGCCATGGACCGGACCCGGACGCGGTTCGGCCGCTACCGCCTGTGGCTGGCGATGGGGGCGCCGGTCCTGATGGCCGGGCTCTATCTGCTGCTGCTGGCCAACCCGTCGACCACCCAACTGGGCCTGAGCGGATCCCTGCTGTTCCTCTACGTCGGCTATTCGATGGTCTACCTGTCCCACCTGGCGTGGGGCGGCGTGCTGGGACCGACCTATCAGCAGCGCTCCCGCGTCTTCGGCGCGGTGATCGGATTGGGCGTCGTGGGCGCTGTCGCCGTGCTGGCCATTCCGATCATCATGCAGGGGCTCGGCCGCAACGAGGGCGACGGCGTGCGCGCCATGGTCTGGTTCATCATCGCCGCGATCCCGGTGACCGTGCTCATCGTACTCGCCACCACGCGCGAGCCGATCGCCCCGCGCGCGGCCATCCAGGCCAGCGTGAGCGACTACCTGACCCTGCTGAAGCGCGGCAACGTGATCCGCCTGCTGGCCGCGGACCTTTGCGTCACGCTCGGCCCCGGCTGGATGGCGGCCCTCTACCTGTTCTATTTCAAGGACAGCCGCGGCTTCGACACCACCGCGGCCAATGTGCTGCTGATGATCTACATCGCCGCCGGCTTCGCCGGCGCGCCGGCCGCCAGCTGGCTGGCCAACCGGATCGGCAAGCACCGCGCGCTGATGGTGACGACCACCATCTACTCGCTTGGCCTCATCACGCTGCCGTTCCTGCCGAAGGGCCTCTTCGTGGCCTTCGCGCCCGGCATGTTCATCCTGGGCGCCATGGCGACCGGCGCGGTCGTGATGATCCGGGCGCTGACCGGCGACATCGCCGACGAAGTCCGCCTGGAAACAGGGCGCGACTGGATGGGCCTGATGTACGCCCTGACCATCGGAACGACCAAGATCGCCTCCGGCCTGTCGGCCTTGACCTTCGTGCTGCTCCAGGCCGTCGGCTATCACGCCAAGGCCGGGGCGGTGAACACGCCGGAGGCCGTCCAGAGCCTGCAGCTGGTCTACATCCTGGGGCCGATCTTCTTCGTGATGGTCGCGGGCGCCTGCTTCATCGGCTACCGGCTGACGCCGGAGCGCCACGCCGAGATCCGCCTGCAGCTGGACGAGCGGGACGCCCTGGCCGGCGCCGGAGCGGCGGTGGAGAGCCTGGCGGCCGAGGGCGAAATGGTCATCGCGGGACGTCCCCGATGACCTGACGATCTATCGGCGCACGCCGCCCGCCAGAGGCCGCGGCGCCAAGGGAGGTTTGCCATGACCAGCGTAACCGCGGGCGCCGCGCCGAAGCCGGCGCCGTCGACGACCGCAGCGAACGCACAGCTGTCGTTCGGCCGTATGCTGACGTTCTCGGCCACCAGCCTGCCGGTGGCGGCCCTGGTGCTGGCGCTGACCGTGCACCTGCCGCCCTATTTCGCCGCCAACATCGGGGTGTCGCTGGCCGCCGTGGGCGCGGTGTTCGGCCTCTGCCGCCTGATCGACATTCCCATCGAGCCGATGCTGGGCCTGGCGATGGACCGCACCCGCACGCGGTTCGGCCGCTTCCGGGTGTGGACCCTGATCGGGGCGCCGGTGATGCTGCTGGGCCTCTTCATGCTGATCACCGCGCGGCACGGGGTCGGCCAGCCGTACCTCGTCGCCTGGCTGCTGGTGATGTACCTGGGCCTGTCGACCCTGATCCTGTCCCACACGGCCTGGGGCGCCACCCTGGCGCCGTCCTATAACGCCCGCGCCCGCATCTTCGGCCTGATGGGCGGCGTGGGCGTGATCGGGGCGCTGGGCGTGCTGGCGATCCCGATCGTCATGAACGGCCTCGGCTATACGGACGCCCAGGGCGTGCAGGCGATGATCTGGTACGTCATCCTGCTGGTCCCGGCCTGCGTCGGTCTGGTGGTCTGGCGCACGCCCGAGACCCTCGCCCCAGAAGCGCCCGGCCAGCCGTTCCGCGCCCGCGACTACCTGGAACTCATCCTCCACAGCAGCATGTGGCGGATCCTGGTGGCGGACCTGTGCCTGTCGCTAGGCCCCGGCTGGATGGCCGCCCTGTTCCTGTTCTTCAGCCGCGACCGGATGCTGTTCACCACCGCCCAGGCCAACATCCTGCTCGCCTGCTACATCGTGGCCGGGCTGTTCGGAGCCCCCAGCATCGGCTGGATCGCCACCCGGATCGGCAAGCACCGCGCGGCGATGCTCTCCAGCTTCGTCTACTCCGCAGCGCTGGTCTGCCTGGTGTTCGCGCCGAAGGGCAACGTCTGGGCCTCCGTGCCGATCAACTTCCTGACCGGCTTCGTGGCGGCGGGCTTCACCGCGCTGATCCGCGCCATGGTGGCCGACGTGGCCGACGACATCCGCCTCAACCAGGGCAAGGAGCGCAGCGGCCTGCTCTACTCGCTCACCACCTCGACCGCGAAGATCGCCCTCGCCGCCTCGGTGTTCATCACCTACCCGCTGCTGGAGCGGCTGGGCTACGACCCGAAGCTGGGCCACGGCAATACGCCCGAGGCGATCCGCGCCCTCACCTACGCCTTCCTGGGCGGGCCGATCTTCTTCCTCGGCCTGGGGGCGGTCTGCATGATCGGCTACCGATTGACGGCCGCCCGCGCCACCGAAACGCGGCGCCTATTGGAAGCTCGCGACGCCGAACTGGCCGCGGCCGGCGACTAGCACCGTACTACAGCTTCGAAATACCTTGCGCCCTTCCCGGCAGGGGGATCACCTAGCGCTATTTAGCCCCGCAAGAGGGCCCTAGGGATTTATGGGAGGATTCCATTTTGAGCCACGCCGCCACAGCTCCGCCCGGTCGCCTGCCCCTGCCCCGCCTGCTGGGCTTTTCGGTCGGCAGCATCCCGGCCTACCTGCTCATCAGCATGCTCGGCACCTACCTGCCGCCGTTCTACGCCGGCAAGATGCACACCACGCTGACCGCGGTCGGCGTCACCATCGGGTTGCTGCGACTGGCCGACCT
The DNA here is from genome assembly GCA_966096115.1 of uncultured Phenylobacterium sp. GTDB lineage: Bacteria > Pseudomonadota > Alphaproteobacteria > Caulobacterales > Caulobacteraceae > Phenylobacterium. Next base: position 13,135 of record CBHTUE010000007.1, on the reverse strand, counting down.
GGGCATCGACCTGCTGCTGGGCTGGCTGATGGACCAGACCCGCACGCCGCTGGGCCGCTACCGGCCCTGGTACCTGGCGGGCCTGCCGGTGCTGTGGCTGGCGGTCTACAAGGTGTTCAATCCCCCGCAGGGGGTCGAGGTCAGCTACCTCTTCACCTGGTACATCCTGCTCTACGTCGCCTATTCGATGCTGGTGCTCGGGCACTCGGCGTGGGCCGCGACGATCAGCAAGGAATACCACGAGCGCTCCAGGATGTTCGGCTGGATGCTGGGCGTCGGCGTCTTCGGCTCCTCCATGCTGCAGGCCCTGCCGCTGCTCACGCATGGGGCGATCAAGCCGGCCGACCCGGCCAGCATTCCCACGATCGGCCTGATCATCAGCATCGTCGCCACCGTCGCGGTCCTGATCACCGTCGTGACCACGCCGGAACAGGTCGCGCCGAAGGGCAGCGAAACCCGCGCGACGCTCAAGGACTACTGGGCGGTGTTCACCAACAAGTCGATGCTGCGGCTGATCGCGGCGGACCTGTTCCTGGTGCTGGGCCCCGGCGCCAGCGGGCCGATCTACCTGTTCTTCTTCCACCAGGCCAAGCTGTTCGAGCCGGGCCTGGTCAGCATCCTGCTGATCCCCTACGGCGCATCGGGCATCCTGGGCGCGCCGATCTGGGCGCGGATCGCCCAGCGGTTCGGCAAGCACCGGACCGTCCAGGTGGCCGGGATAGGCTACGCCGTCACCCAGACCATCCTGATGGCGATCCCGGCCGGGCTGTTCTGGCCCACCTTCGCCAGCATGTTCTCGGTCGGGTTCTGCGGGTCGGCGTTCATCGTGCTGATCCGCGCCATGGTCGCCGACGTGGCCGACGAGTTGCGGCTGGAGACGGGCCAGGAGCGGTCGGGCATTCTCTACGCCCTGGTCACCCTGACCCAGAAGCTCGGCTCGTCGCTGGCGGTGACGATCATCTACCCGATCCTGGACCTGGTGGGCTTCGATCCGAAACCCGGCGCGCACAACACGCCCGAGGCGCTGCACGGCCTGGTCATGTGCTACGTCTTCGCGCCGATCATCCTGGTCACCATCGGGTCGATCTGCATGTTCGGCTACAAGCTGGACGCCAAGCGGCAGGAGGAGATCCGCCAGGGCCTGGCGGACGTCGAGGCCCGCAAGGCCGCCGAAGCCGGGGCCGTGGCGGGCGCGCCGGACAGCGTGGCGGCGCCGATCAGCTGACAGCGGCGGCCCGGGCCAGGAACGCCTTCGCCGCGGCGCTTTCCTGGTTGACCGCGACCAGGGGCCTGCCCTGGTCGCAGGCCTCGCGCAGCGGCACCTCGATGGGGATCTCCGCCAGCAGCGGCACGCCCAGCCGCTCGGCCTCGGCCCGCGCGCCGCCGATGCCGAAGATCGGCACCTTCACGCCCGAGCTGTCGGCGAAGTAGGCCATGTTCTCGACCACGCCCAGGATGGGCGCGCCGGTCTTGTTGAACATCTCAGCGGCGCGGCGCGCGTCGATCAGCGCGATCTCCTGTGGCGTCGAGACGATGATCACGCCGTCGATCTTCAGCTTCTGGACCAGGGTGAGCTGGATGTCGCCGGTGCCGGGCGGCAGGTCGATGACCAGCACGTCCAGGGGCTCTTCCTCCGTACCCCAGTTGGAGTTCATCAGGCTGCGCAGCGCCGAGGAGGCCATCGGCCCGCGCCAGATGTTGGCCGTGCCCGGCTCGACGATAAAGCCGATGGACATCACCTTCACGCCCCAGGCTTCCATGGGGTTCAGCCGCTTCTCGGCGTCGAAGGTCGGGTCGCCGTCCAGGCCCAGCATGGTCGGCGCCGAGGGGCCGTAGATGTCGGCGTCCAGCAGGCCCACGCGCTTGCCCAGCACCGCCAACGCCGCGGCCAGGTTGACCGACACGGTGGACTTGCCCACCCCGCCCTTGCCGCTGGCCACGGCGATGACGCGCTTCACGTTGCGCGGCGTCTCGGCGTCGACCATCGGGTGCAGCCGCGCGCCGGGGTCCTCGACCACGCGGGCGCGGCGGGCGGCGGGCTCGCCGGAGGGGTGCGGGCGGTCGTGGGCCGGGCGGCGCGGGGTGACACGCAGGTCCGGCATCGGGGGGGCGGCCGGGCGCGGCGTCGACGGAGCCTGCAGCTCCGACGTCAGCACCACCTGGGCGATCTCCACGCCGTCGGCCTCGGCCAGCACCTCCTCGGCCTGGTCGCGGACGCGGCGGTAGGCGTCGATGTCGGCGGGCGCGACCTCCAGCATGAACGCCGCGCGGCCGCCGCGCAGGACCAGGCCCCGGACCAGTCCGGCGGACGTCAGGCCCTTGCCGGACTTGGGGTCGATCACCTGGTCCAGTGCCGCGAGGATCGCGTTGCGGTCGGGGCCTGCCGGTTCACTCATGCCGCTTTGTCTTGTCTTCCCGTGGTGGGGGTCTCATATCCGGCTGACAGCGCCGGTTTACAAGCCCGATGGGGGTTTGGGGCCACGGCTTCGCTCGAGGACTGCGCACAACCGCCCATGCCCTGGAACGACAATGCCAATCCCGGTCCCTGGGGCTCACCCCCCGGCGGCGACGGCGACAAGCGCGATCCCCCCGGCCGACGGCCGCAAGGCGGCGGCGGCGGACGCGGCCCCGGCGGGCCCGATTTCAACGCCGGCCTCGATCGCCTGAGCCGGCGGCTGCGGGGCTTCCTGGGCGGACCGGGCGGCGTGCGGCCCGGGCTGGTGGGCGGCGTGGCCGCGGTGGCGTTCGCCGCCTGGATGGCCTCGGGCATCTACCTGGTGCAGCCCAGCGAGCGCGCGGTGATCTTCACCTTCGGCGCCGTGGGGGCCAACGACTGGGCGGGCCCAGGCCTGCACTACCACCTGCCGATGCCGATCCAGCACGTGGAGAAGGTGGCCGTCACCACCCTGAACTTCGCCGACGTCGGCGGCGGGGCCAATGCCGACGCGCCGGCCGAGAGCCTCATGCTGACCGGCGACGAGCAGATCATCGACCTGGACTTCCGCGTCACGTGGCGGATCGACGATCCGGCCAAGTACCTGTTCGCCGTCCGCGACCCGGACAAGGCCGTCAAGGCGGTGGCCGAGAGCGCCATGCGCGAGGTGGTGGGCAAGACCCCGCTGCAGCCGATCATCTCCACCGGCCGCGGCCAGGTGCAGCAGCAGACCAAGCTGCTGATGCAGCACACCCTGGACTCCTGGGGCGCCGGTATCGAGGTGGTCGAGGTGCAGATCCGCCAGGCGCAGCCGCCGCCCGAGGTGATCGCCGCCTTCCGCGATGTGAACAACGCCCAGCAGGACGCCGATTCCGCCGTCAACGAGGCCAACACCTACCGCAACCGGGTGATCAACGAGGCCAAGGGCGACGCCGCGGCGATCACCCAGCAAGCCGAGGCCTATCGCGAGGGGACGACGCGCGAGGCGGCCGGCGACACGGCGCGGTTCAACGCGCTCTACGCCGAGTACCGCCGCGCGCCGGGCGTCACCCGCGACCGCATCTACATCGAGACGATGGAGCACGTGCTGCGCCGGTCCAACAAGGTGGTGATCGACGCCAAGGGCGCGACCGCCCCGATCATCCTGCCGCCGGACGTGTTCCGTCCGAAGGGCCAGGCGCCCGCGCCCCAGGTCGAAGTCGGACCGGCCCAGCCGGCCGCGAAGGGAGGCGGCCAATGAGCCTGCGCAGCCTCGTCTTCCTGCTGATCGGCGGCGGCCTGCTGCTGACGCTGTGGCAGACCCTGTTCATCGTCGATCAGCGCGAGCAGGTCATCGTCGTAGCCCTGGGCAACCCGGTGGGCGTGATCAACGCGCCGGGCACTAACGAGGCCGGGCTGCACGCCAAGATCCCGTTCACCCAGCAGATCGTGCGGCTGGACCGGCGCAACATCTCGCTGAACGCCGAGCAGGAAGAGATCATCGGCGCCAAGCAGGAGCGGCTCGTGGTGGACGCGTTCATCCGCTACCAGATCGTCGAGCCCCTGAAGTTCTACACCGCCCTGCACGACGAGGCCTCGGGCGAGAACCGCATCGAGCGGCTGGTGTCCTCGTCGCTGCGCCAGGTGCTGGGCACCGCGACCCAGGAGGAGATCGTCTCCGGCCGCCGCGCCCAGTTGATGCAACAGGCCCGGGTGGACGTGCAGCAACGCGCGACCGCCTCGCGCATGGGGATCAGGGTCATCGACCTGCGCATCCGCCGCGCCGACCTGCCGAAGCAGAACCAGGCGTCGGTGTTCACGCGCATGGCCTCTTCGCGGAAGCAGGAAGCCACCCGCGTCCGCGCGGTCGGCGAGCAGCAGAAGCGCGAGATCATCGCCGGCGCCGACAAGGAGGTGACCGTCACCGTCGCCACCGCCCGCGAGCAGGCCGGCCAGACCATCGGCCAGGGCGACGCCCAGCGCGCCCGGCTGTTCGCCGCCGCCTACGGCAAGGACCCGTCGTTCGCGGCCTTCTTCCGCTCGATGCAGGCCTACGAGGCCACCTTCGCAGACGGGAACACCACGCTGGTGCTCTCCCCGGACAGCGCGTTCTTCAGGTACTTCGAGAAGGGCCCGACGGGCGGGACGCCTAGCCGCCGATAGCCGATGCCGGGCTGATCCACCCACGCACCTCGTGCAGGTCGCGGGCGATGCGGACGCACAGGGTGTGCATCTCCTCGGTGGGGTCCAGCATGTCGGGGACCATAACGGTCATCATGCCGGCCGACGAGGCCGAGCGGACCCCGTTGTGGCTGTCCTCGAGGGCCAGGCAGTCGGCGGGGTCGACGCCCAGGGCCTCGGCCGCCTTCAGGAACGGCTCCGGGTGCGGCTTGCCGCGGCTCTGGACGTCGCGGGTGATCAGGGCGTGGAACCGGTCGACCAGGCCGTGGCGGCCCAGGCTCTGCTGCACGGCGGCCATGCTGGACGAGGTGGCGATGGCGCGCGGCAGGCCGGCGAGGTCCAGGGCGTCCAGGATCTCCACGACACCCTCCTTGAGCGCGATGCCGGCGGCGGCCTCTTCCTGGAAATGCTCGCTGACCACCCGGGCCCAGGCGTCGAGGTCGAAGTCCTCGCCGAAGTGCTCGACCAGGATCAGGTCGGAGTGGGCGTGCTGCAGGCCGACCATGCGCTGGAAGGTGGCGAACGGCATCTCGCCGCCGATCCCGGCCGCGGCCCGCTGCATGGCGGCAAAGACCACCGTCTCGGTATCGACGAGCAGGCCATCCATGTCGAAGACGACGGCTTTCACGGGGCGCGGGAGGGACATGGGGCCGTTTAGCCGACTCGGACGCTCGGCGGTACCGCCCTGCCCGCTGGCGGGTCAGTCGGTGACGAACTGATCGGCGTTGTAGCCCTGGAAGTAGAGCAGCGCGGTCAGGTCGCAGTGGTCGACCTTGGCGTGGGCCTGGGCCGCGACGATCGGCTTGGCGCGGTAGGCCACGCCCAGGCCCGAGGCCTCGATCATCGCTAGGTCGTTGGCCCCGTCGCCCACCGCCAGGGTAGCGGCCAGCGGCACGCCGATGAAGCGGGCGTCCTCGTTGAGGGCGGCGAGCTTCGCCTCCTTCCCCAGGATCGGGTCGGCGACCTCGCCGGTCAGCTTGCCGTCCGCCTCGATCAGGGTGTTGGCGCGGTGGCTGTGGAAGCCGGCGGCCTGCGCCACCCGGCTGGTGAAGAAGGTGAAGCCGCCCGAGACCAGGGCGCAGCGGGCGTTGTTCGCCGCCATGGTGCGCACTAGCGTCCGCGCGCCGGGGTTCAGGCGCACGCGCTCGTCATACGCCTGCTGCAGGGCCGTGGTCGCCAGGCCCTTCAGCATCCCGACGCGCTCCCGCAGCGCGCCCTCGAACTGCAGCTCGCCGCGCATGGCGCGTTCGGTGATGGCGCTGATCTCGGCCTTCAGGCCGGCGAAGTCGGCCAGTTCGTCCAGGCATTCGACGTTGATGATCGTGGAATCCATGTCGGCCACCAGCAGGCGCTTCTTGCGCATCGCCGTGGGCTGCAGGCACCAGTCCAGCTGCTGGTCGGCCATCGGTTCCGCCAGGGCGGCGCGGACCGCGGCGAGGTCATCGGCCTCGAGGATCACGTCGGTCACGGCCATGTCGCCGGCCTCGAGCTTGCGAGACTCCTTGCCGCGCGCGCCGACGCCCGCGAACACTTCGCGTAGATTGATCGAGAAGGCGCCGGCGTTCGGCGGCGCCACGAGCGTGAGAACCAGTTCCATGACCGGCCGCATCTGGCTGATCGCCGGACCCACGGCAAGCGGCAAGTCGGCGCTGGCCCTGCGGCTGGCCCAACGTCTGGGCGGCGAGATCGTCGGCGCCGACTCCATGCAGCTCTATGCGGGCCTGACCGTGCTGAGCGCCGGGCCAGGGCCGGATGAGTTGGCGCGGGCGCCGCACCACCTGTTCGGGACGGCCGATCCGGCGGACGGCTGGTCGACCGGGCGCTGGCTGCGCGCGGCGCAGGAGGTGCTGGCCGACATCGCCGCCCGCGGCCGCGACGCGATCGTGGTGGGCGGGACCGGGCTCTATTTCCGGGCGCTGACCGTGGGGCTGGCCGAGGTGCCGCCCGTGCCGCCGTTCGTGCGCCGCGCGGCCGAGGTCGACTTCGACCGGATGGGCGAGCAGCTCTTCCGCGACCGCCTGGCCAAGGCCGATCCGCAGGCGGCCAACCGCATCGCGCCCGGCGACCGCCAGCGGCTGGTGCGGGCCTGGGAGGTCTATCTGACCACCGGCAAGGCGTTGTCCGAATGGCAGGTCGGCGGCGAGCCCGTGCTGGCGCCCGGCGCCTGGACGGCTGTCGCCCTGGAGCCGCCGCGCGAGGCGCTCTACGCCCGCTGCGATGCGCGGCTGGCGGCGATGGTCGAGGCCGGGGCGCTGGACGAGGTGCGGGCGCTGATGGCGCGCGGGCTCGACCCGGCCCTGCCCGCGATGAAGGCCGTGGGCGTGCGCGAGTTCGCCGCGCACCTGGCCGGCGAGACCAGCCTGGAGGCCGCCATCGCCGCCGCCCAGCAGGAGACCCGCCGCTACGCCAAGCGCCAGACCACCTGGATGCGCGGGCAGATGAGTGACTGGCCGCGGATCGCCGCGCTGGACGCCGACGGGCAGTGGAGGCAGTTTCTTGCCCTCAACCCGGCCTTGACGGCCTGACTGCAGCATGCGACACGCCGTTTTCGAACTCTCTAAGGCAAATCTCGTGCGCACCATTCTCGTACTCGCAGGGCGACCGTAACGGACTGACGACGTCGTCAGGACCGACCGGTCGCTCATCCAGGCCCCCTCGCGGGCCTTTTTTATTGCCCGTTTCACCCGACCCAACCCACCCGACCAGGCTCCTCCCATGACCGCCCACCAGACGATCGAAGCTGAAACGACCACCCTCTCCGGCGCTGAGATGGTGGTGCGCGCGCTCCTGGATCAGGGCGTGGACACGCTGTTCGGCTATCCGGGCGGCGCGGTGCTGCCGATCTACGACGCGCTCTTCGCCGAGCCCCGGCTGCAGCACGTGCTGGTGCGCCATGAGCAGGGCGCGACCCACGCGGCCGAGGGCTACGCCCGCTCGACCGGCCGGCCGGGCGTGGTCCTGGTCACCTCGGGCCCCGGGGCCACCAACGCGGTCACCGGCATCGTCGACGCCCTCATGGACAGCATTCCGCTGGTGGTCATCACCGGCCAGGTGGCCACCCACCTGATCGGCACGGACGCCTTCCAGGAGTGCGACACCGTCGGCATCACCCGGCCCTGCACCAAGCAGAACTACCTGGTGCGGTCGGTGGAGGAGCTGCCGCGGATCCTCCACGAGGCGTTCCACATCGCCACCACCGGCCGCCCCGGCCCGGTGGTCATCGACATCCCCAAGGACGTGCAGTTCGCCAAGGGCGCGTACCAGGGCCCGCACGAAGTGAAGCCCGCCCACCACTACACGCCCGCCTTCAAGGGCGACGCGGCCAAGATCGCCGAGGCCTGCGCGCTGATCGCGCGGGCGAAGAAGCCGATCCTCTACACCGGCGGCGGCGTCATCAACTCCGGCCCCCGCGCCTCGGAACTGCTGCGCGAGTTTGCCAAGCTGACCGGTGCGCCGGTCACCTCGACCCTGATGGGGCTGGGCGCCTTCCCGGCCTCGGACCCGCAGTGGCTCGGCATGGTCGGCATGCACGGCTCATACGAGTCCAACAACGCCATGCACGACTGCGACGTCATGGTGGCGATCGGCTCGCGCTTCGATGACCGGGTGACCGGACGGCTGGACGCCTTCGCGCCCACCTCGAAGAAGATCCACATCGACGTGGACGCCTCCTCGATCGGCAAGAACGTGCACTGCGACATCGGCATCGTCGGCGACGCGGGCAGCGTGCTCAAGGACATGATCGCCTGCTGGAAGAGCCGCAACCTGTCGGTGGACAAGGCGGCGCTGAAGACCTGGTGGACCCAGGTCGACGGCTGGCGGGCCCGCAATTCGTTCGGCTATCGGCCTGACACCAAGCTGATCAAGCCGCAGTACGCGATCCAGCGCCTGTACGAGCTGACCAAGGACCTGGACACCTACATCACCACCGAGGTGGGCCAGCACCAGATGTGGGCGGCCCAGTTCTACCACTTCGACGAACCCAACCGCTGGATGACCTCCGGCGGCCTGGGGACCATGGGCTACGGCCTGCCGGCCGCGGTCGGCGTGCAGATGGCGCACCCGGACAGCCTGGTCATCGACATCGCCGGCGACGCCAGCGTGCAGATGACGATGCAGGAGATCTCCACGGCCATTCAGTACGAGCTGCCGATCAAGATCTTCATCCTCAACAACGAGTGGATGGGCATGGTGCGCCAGTGGCAGCAACTGCTGCACGGCGAGCGCTACAGCCACACCTATTCGGCCAGCCTGCCCGACTTCGTGAAGCTGGCCGAGGCCTACGGCGGCGTCGGCTTCCGGGCAGAGCATCCGGACGAACTGGACGACAAGATCCGCGAGATGATCGCGGTGAAGCGGCCGGTGATCTTCGACTGCCGGGTGACCAAGGAAGAGAACTGCTTCCCGATGATCCCGTCCGGCAAGGCCCACAACGAGATGATCATGGCCGACGAAACTCGCGACCTGGGCGGCATCATCGACGACGCCGGCAAGCGGCTGGTCTGAGGCGGCGAATGCGGACCGGCGGCTGCCTCTGCGGCGCGGTGCGCTACGAAGTCGCCGGTCCGTTGGCGCCGATCCAGCTCTGCCACTGCGGCCAGTGCCGCAAGGCGCAGGGCGGGCCGTTCGGGGCCAACATCCCGGTCGCCGCGGACGCCTTCCGCCTCACCGAGGGCGAGGCGGCGCTGCGCGAATATCGCGCCTCGTCCGGCAAGCGACGCGTCTTCTGCGGCACCTGCGGTGGGCCGATCTTCAGCCAGCGGGACGCCGCGCCAGAGGCCTTGCGACTGCGGGCCGGGACGCTCGACGACACGCGGGGTCTTGAGCTGGGAGCCCACATCCAGACCGCGTCCAAGGCCGCGTGGTGGCCGATCGAGGACGATCTCCCGCGCTACCCTCACGCCGGGCCTTAGCGTCCCCTGCGCCGTCACGACACGGCCGCCTATGCATTGTAGGATCGGCTTCTGTCCGCGCGTCTTCCAGGGCGGAGCCCTGGGCAGGCCAGGGCTCATGTCCGAGACGGAGACACTGCGATGTCCGATCATGGCCGTTTCATCTGGTACGAGCTGATCACGCCCGACATGGCCGGCGCCAAGCGCTTCTATGGTGACCTGCTCGGGTGGACGGCGCAGGACATGCCGCCCATGCCCGGCGCGGAGCCCTACAGCGTGATGAGCGCCGATGGGAACGGCGTCGCCGGGATGATGAACCTGGGCGAGCCGATGAAGGCTGCGGGGATGCCGCCCAACTGGACCGGCTATGTCTGCGTCGACGACTGCGACGCGGCGGCGGCGAAGGTGAAGAGCCTGGGCGGGTCGGTGATGCGCGAGCCGCTGGACATCCCCGGCATCGGCCGCTTCGCCATCGTCGCCGACCCGGCCGGCGCGGTGTTCGCCATCATGAAGCCGACCCCGCCCGAGGGCGGCCGCCCCGCGGCGGACATGACCGCCCACGGCCAGTGCGGCTGGCACGAGCTGTACGGCGCCGATCCGGACAAGGGCGGCTTCGACTTCTACGCGCAGATGTTCGGCTGGACGAAGTCGGATGCGATGCCGATGGGCGAGATGGGCGCCTATCAGCTGTTCGACAATCAGGACGGCCAGGTCGGCGGCATGATGCGCAAGCCCGACAACGTGCCCATGGCGAACTGGGGCTTCTACTTCCGCGTGCCGGACATCGACGCGGCGGCCGCCAAGGTGAAGGCCGGCGGCGGCCAGGTGCTGAACGGCCCCATGGACGTGCCCGGCGACGACCGCGTGATCAACGCACTCGACCCGCAGGGCGCCCACATCTCCTTCGTGGCGCGGAACGCCTGACCTTGCCCTACTCCGCCGGCTGGATCGCCGCGGAGACCGGGCAGGTGAGGATGGCGCGCAGGCCGGGCTTGTTGTCGCCGAAGGTCAGCTGGCCCGACAGCTGGCGGACCATGGCGTTCATCATCCGGCTGCCGAAGCCCTCGGACAGGCCGTGCTTGCCCTTGCCGTGGTCGGCGACGATGACGCGCAGGCTGGCCCGGTGTTCCTCCAGGATGACCTCGATCGGCCCGGGCTGGCCGGCGTAGGCGTATTTGTTGGCGTTGATGACCAGCTCGGTGACCACCAGCCCGAGGGTCACCGCCCGGTCGGTCGGCGTCAGCACGGGACTGGCGTCGACGCTGATCTTGCCGGCCCATTCCGCGCCCATGGAGGCGTTCATGTCGCCGACCAGCTCCTCCAGGTAGCGGCCCAGGTCGACGACCTCGATCTGGTCGGCGCGGTAGAGGCGGCGGTGCACCAGCGCCACCGCCTGCAGGCGCCGGCGCGCCTCTTCGAAGGCTTCGTGCAGCTTCGGGTCGCCGAGCGATCGCGATTGCAGGGCCAGGAAGCTGGAGACCAGTTGCAGGCTGTTCTGGATCCGGTGGTTGACCTCCTTGACCAGCATCTCCTTCTGCTGGAGCAGGCCGTCCTTCTCGGTGACCGCCTCGGTCAGGCGCGCGTTGAGTTCCAGCTGGCGCCGATGTGCGCGGGTCTCCAGCAGGGTCTCGCGCAGCCGCACGGCGGCGTCGACCTCGGCCAGGGTCCAGCGTCGCGACCGGCCATGGACGCGCTCGCGCCAGGCCTCGAACGACGAGCGCGGGGTCAGCGTCTCGCCGGGCCCCAGGGTGACCGCCTTGTGTGGGTTACCGGCCCACTCCACCACCTGCGGCTCCTCCGCCCGGAACCAGAGGATGATGAAGGGCTCCTCGCCGGCCACCACCAGGCCCAGCAGGCCGCTCGCCTCGCGCTGGAAGCCTTCGGCGGGCTGGTAGTGCTCGGACAGGCGATCGGTGGCGACCGGGTCGGCGCGGCGGGCCTGAACCCAGGCGGCGAGCTGCCGGATCTCCGCCTCGGGCGGGCACGCGCCGTCGGTGTGCAGCGCATCGCCACGAAGGGCGGCCACCCCGTCGGCGTCGAGCATCCGGCGCAGCTCCGACACACCCTCGGCCAGGTTCGCGTCGAGCCCGCCGGCGCGGGCGAAGCGCGAGGTGACCTCGTCCTCCAGGCCGCGCAGACGCAGGCGTTCGCGATAGGCCTCGGCTTCCTCCTTGGCCCGGATCTGCCGAGCCAGGCCGCCGGCCAGGGTGCGGGCCGCGGCGCGGATGTCGTACGGCATCAGCTTGGGTTCGCGATGGTGACAGGCGATCAGGCCCCACAGCAGGCCGTCCTTGACCACCGAGACCGACGCCGAGGCCCCGACGCCCATGTTGCGCAGGTACTGCATGTGCACCGGCGAGACCGAGCGCAGGGCGCTGTCGCTCATGTCGAGCGGCGCCCCGTCGGTCCAGGCGGGAACCAGCGGCGCGGGATCGTAGGTCACATCGGGGATCGCGCGGACCAGGTTGCGCACATAGAGGGCTCGCGCCTGGGCGGGAATGTCGGAGCCCGGGAAGTGGTGGTTGAGGAAGCTGGGCATCCCGTCGGCGACGTCCTCAGCCAGCACAGCGCCGGCGTCGTCGTCCAGGAAGCGGTAGATCATCACGCGGTCGAAGCCGGTCAGCCGGCGGAACTCGATGGCGGCGCGATTGCAGAGGCCCCGGAGATTGGGCGCCCGCTCGAACGCCGCGCCCGCCGCTTCCAGCTGGGCCAGCAGCACCACGGCCGGCATCGGCGCGCCCAGGCCGGGTTCGGCCTCGACGATCAGGCGTTCGCGGTCGAGGTGGGCGGAGATGTCGAGCGCGCCCGCCGGCGACTTCAGCCGCCCGGCGAAGCCGCCAAGGCCGCTGGAATGGGTGACCTGGGCGATCCGCTCGGCCACTGGGTCGCCCAGAATCTCGCCAAGCGTGCGACCCAGCCAGGCCTCGCGGCCCAGCAGGCGCGCCACGTCACCGGCGGCGTGGCTGATCTCCTGCGTCGTGCGGTCGGCGACCAGCATGACGCCGTGCGGCTGGATGGAGCCCGGAATGTGGATCGGCTCGCGCGCGCAGGCATCCAGGTCGAGCGTAAGATCGTCAGCCATCGACGGGCTCCCCGCAGAGGCGGTGTTCAGTGTGGCGGAAGCCGGCCACGGCGCCGGCGACGATGGCGTCGGCCTCCGGACGGGCCTCGAGCACGGCCAGGAAACTACGCCAGCGTTCGCCGACCTGCTCGCCGTAGGGGTCGAGGAAGCTCAAGCCCGCCATGTCGCCGCCCGCCGCCTCGACGCGGCGACGGATGACGCGGCCGCCGAGCGTGGAGCCTTCCAGCACGTACATCAGGCCCAGCGCCTCGCCGACGCCGCGCACGACGATGGCTTCACCTTCGGTGGGGGCGCCGCCCAGCAGTGCCAGGTCCTTCGCGAGATGCGGCGACCGCCGCCGGGCCTCGAAGTCGAGCCCGGCCAGCGCCGCCAGCCAGGGCGCAAGCGCCGCCTCGGCGTCGCGATGCAGCGCGTGGAAGCGCTCAACGAGGCCGAGCCGGCCGCGGGCTGTCGCGACCTGGCGGAGAATGTCGAGCCGATTCTCGAGTCGCTGATGGGGAGCCTGCGTAGCTTCGCGCAGGCGACGGTGCGTGTCGCCGATCATCACGTGTCTTGAGCAGTGTCCCC
>CBHTUE010000006.1:0-61017 GCA_966096115.1 uncultured Phenylobacterium sp. | reverse complement strand
CAGCGCGGCGCGGCAGGCCGAGGCCGCCCCGGCGACGACGTCGGCGTCGGCCGCGGCGCGGAACGGCGCGCCCTGAGCGCCTCGACGAGCTATTCAGGCCCCACGAAGTTCTTGCCCACGGCGGGCTCGGCCAAGGCGCGTTCCCTGCGCAGCCACGGCGATCGGGTCAACCTGACTCAGCTGCAGCCTTCATACGCCTCACCACGGAACCACCGTGCCGTCCCACGCAAAGAAACCCCCTGTGTCGGCGGGCGCGAGGTTGTCCATCACAGCCAACAGATGCGCGGCCGCAGCGTCTGGGCTACAGGCCAGGCCCTTCGAGACCGCGCGTGCGAACGGCGCGCTCAGCGGCGTCTCTACCGTGCCGGGATGCAAGGCGACGCAGACGCCAAGCGGCCGCGTCCGGCGATGCTCGATCGCCGCCGTGTGAATGAGCTGATTGAGCGCTGCCTTTGCCGCCCGGTAGCCGAACCAGCCGCCCAGCCGGTTGTCGCCTATGCTGCCCACGCGGGCCGAAAGGGCGGCGAACACGCTGGGCCGGTCCCGAGGCGTCAGCGGCAGGAAATGCTTGGCCACCAGGGCCGGGCCGACGGCGTTGACGGCGAAGAGCCTCGACAGGCTGGCGGTCTCGAGGCTGCGCAGGGACTTCTCGGGCGTGACGGCGGGCCCGTGCAACAATCCAGTGGCGACGACAATCCGCGTGACCACGCCCTGTCGCAAGGCGTGGGCCGCTGCCTCGGCGAGGCTCGCTTCGTCGAGGATGTCCGCAGCGCACCAGGAGCAGCCGGCGTCATCCCGCCATCCATCCGGTCGGGCGCGCGAAAGCGAGACAACGTGGCCGAAGCGGGAATCGTGCTGGAGTTGCGCGATCAGGGCGCGGCCGATTCCGCCCGCTCCACCGACGACGACAGCGATCTGCCGGCGCCCATCCGCAGTCTCAGCCATGTAGCACCGCGGCGCCTGCGCCGAGACCCGCCACCGCACAGGCCGTCAGGATGGCGCGGAGCCTAGGATACCATTCGGGCAAACCGCCGGACATCAGGTCCCAGGTGCAGACGCCGACGAGTGCGACCGCCAGGCCCAGAAACTGCAGGCTCGGCGCGACCCCAGTGAGCGTCAGGAGGGCGAGGCCAACCAAGGTGGGGAGCATGGCCGCGCCCACGGTCCGAGGGCTGGGCGCGGACTGGCCGATCGCCAGCCCCCACCGCGCGCCCCCTAGGAAGGACAGGATCAAGGCTGCGTAGCCCGCCAGGAGGACCGCGGCGGGGCCGCGCGCGGCGGGGGCCACCACACCTGCCAGCGGGCAGGCGAGGAACGGCAGGACGCCCAGCAGGCCATAGATGAACACCACGCGTGGCACAGGCGCGGCCGCGGTCAGCGGGCGGCCGTCTTGCAGCATCACGGCTCACTCTCCAGCCACGCATAGGCGGAATGGTTGTGGATCGACTCAAAGTTCTCTGACGAAACCTCGAAGCGGGCGACGCGCGGATCGTCGGCAAGCGCCACGGCGATATCGCGGACCAGATCCTCGACGAACTTCGGGTTCTCGTAGGCGCGCTCAGTCACGTACTTCTCGTCCGGGCGCTTCAGCAGGCCCCAGAGCTGGCAAGAGGCGCTCGCCTCGGCGATGTCGATCAGGTCCTCCACCGGAAGGTCTGCCCGCTCCTCCAGCGTCGCGGCGATGATGATGTGGGAGCGCTGGTTGTGGGCGCCGTAGGCGGAAATCTGCTTGGAGCAGGGACACAGGCTGGTCACCGGGGTCAGCACCTGCTGAGTGATCTCCAGACGGCCGGCCAGCTGCTCGGCCCGCAGCGTGAGTTGATAGTCCAGCAGGCTCTCGACCCCCGACACCGGGGCGGCCTTGCGCACAAAATAGGGCAGCCGCATCTCGATGAAGCCGGCCTCGGCGCCCAGCCGCTGCAGCATCGTCGCCATCAGTGCGCGCAGGCTCGCCGCCGAAAGCGGCGCGATGGGCTCGTTCAACACCTCGAGGAAGCGCGACATATGTGTGCCCTTAAGCTCGGCGGGCAGGCGCACGTACATGTCGATGGTCGCGACCGAAGGTTGGGCGCCCTGCCGAGTCTTCACGACCATGGGGTGTACGACCGATTTGACCCCCACGCGCTGGATGACCACGTTGCGGCGATCGGCGGTCGATTGCACGTCGGGAAGCGCCGGGAGAACACTATTCATCGGGAGCTCGCATATCAATTTGTCCAGGACAAATACGCCTTTTACAAGCGCGGTCTAGGAGGATATGTCAGTTTGTCTATGTCAATCGATCTCCCCGGTCGCTTTGGAAGTCCGGCGATGACGATCGCTGCGGTGGAGCGTGACTGCGGTTTGTCCAAGGACACGCTGCGGGTGTGGGAGCGCCGATACGGCTTTCCGGCCCCGTTCCGCGACGACCGGGACGAACGGCTCTACCCGCCCGACCAGGTGCAGAAACTGCGCATCCTGCGCCGTCTGATCGACGCAGGTCATCGACCGAGCAAGATCGTCACCCGCTCCCTTGAGGAGCTCACCGCCCTCGTCCGCCCGACCGCCGCCGATCCTTACCCCGTGGAGCGGTCCGACGTACGCGAGATCCTCGATCTTCTGGCCGCCCATCGCCCGGAGCGGCTGCGCGAGGTTTTGGCCAGTCAAGTGCTGCAACATGGCTTGGGCGGCTTCGCGAAGGCGGTGGCGCCGGATCTCGCCCGCGCCGTAGGCGACGCCTGGTCGCGCGGCGATCTAGAGATCCACCAGGAGCACCTGTTCACCGAACAACTGACCGCTGTGCTGCGCAGCGCCATCAATGGCGTGCTTAACGGCCGGCCGCCCCGGGCGGAGCCGCGCGTGCTGCTGACCACCTTTCCCCAGGAACCGCACGCGCTTGGAATCCTCATGGCCGAGGCGGTGTTTGTCCTGGAGGGTTGCGCGACCGTTTCGCTCGGCGCGCGGGCGCCTATTCCGCAGATCGCCTCGGCCGCACGCGCCTACGGGGCGCAGATCGTCGCGCTCTCGTTCTCTTCCTGCATGACAAGCGCGCAGGCGCTGGGCGGGCTCTCACAGCTCAGGGGGGCCATGGACCCGGCGATGGAGATCTGGGCCGGCGGGTCGTGCCCGGGGCTGCGCGCCTTCCCGGGGGTCAGCGTGCTGCGCGACCTCGCGGAGATCGCGCCTCGAGTGGTCGCCTGGCGCGAACGCCCGCAGCCCCCCTAAAGCTCGCTTCGGCGCCATCGCCCGCACGGGGCCCTCGAAGACCCGGTCAACAGCGCCGAGGCCCGCGCCCGGCACGAGCGGCCGAACTGCGCGATGCGATCGCGCGAAGCCGGCCCTGATGCCAAACCCGGGCCGTGAGCCCGCGCAGCGACAGATCCGTTGGGAAAGAGCGCCATTGATCGTTTGCCCTGTCGCAATCGGATATGGCGAGCTTCATGCCTGGGAGCGCCGCTGACACTTCCTTCGCCGCGTCAGGCGCAACCAGCGAACGGTTCGAGCAGGGGCGCGGCCCACGGCTTCGGAGAGCTCAAGGTTCATGGCGAAGGCCTGTAGGGCCGCCTCGGGTTCGCAGACCGCGATCCTCATCGGCGCCGCCTTGCTCGTCTTGGGCTGAGCCGCCGCCGGCCGCATTGGTGAGCTTGCCCCTCGCCACGCGTCCGGCCGGACTACGCCGATGTCGTCCAGGCCTAGGTCAATCCTCCGAGCGCCCCCTGACGCGCGGCCGCCACCAGGATCACAGGCCACAGCGCCACGATCGCTGCGAAACAGAGGGCCGGGCCCCACGGGACGGCCGAAGCGCCCTGGGTGCGCCAGACCGGGATAACGTAGAGGCTGAGCCACGCTGACTTGTAGACGACCTGGAGGACCAGCACTTGCCAGAAGAGCCCCGGTTGCACGAGCCCGCCAAGCGACATCACAAGGATCGCGCCCCAGAGCGACGCCACCAGCAGGCGCAACCCCTCAGACTCGGTGATAACCCCGCCCAGAGCCGGGACCAGCGGACCGTTTCGCCCCACGAGCAGGCCGGCGAGAACTGGAGCGAGGATCACGATGTTCGCGGCGTACGCAAGACGCAGCCAGACCTCAGCGGGCACGGGGCGATCCTTATATTATACGACGTAAATTGACACGCACTTCGCGCCTGCGCAACCCAGACGGTTCGCGGAGGCGGCGGAGATCAACCTTCAGGGGTCGTTGGAACGGCCGCCGAGCGCGGGCCGCGCAGTCGGCGCAGGCGCCGGACCGCGCCTGAAGCAGCCTGGACGCAGAGTGCGCGCTGATGCGGGCCGCCACGACTAAAGCTGGCGCGGGATTCCACCGGATACCCGGGGGCGCGAGGCGATGAGTCCGGGTAAGGGAACCCGATGCAACGAAATGGATCAGCCGCCTGCGCGGTGGTCGGCCAGGCGGAGCCAAGCGAGCGAGCCGTACAGCAGCGCAAGGCCCAGCAGCACGCAAAGGCCGGGAGCGACGTCGCCCAGCGATGCGCCCATCTGATTGAGGGGCACGAATTGGTGCACGCCCGTGGTGGAGGGAATGAGGTGCGCCACCGCGCGGACGAAGCCCGGCATCTGGTCGAGCGGCCAGGCCGTCCCGGACAGAAAGAAGAAGGGAGCCGAAGTCGGCCCGAGGATCACCATTGCCCGCTCGGATCGGTCGAAGAAGCTGCCCAGCCAAAGCCCCAGCGCGGCCACCGCCGCTGACAGAACGGGCGCGGCGACCAGCATCGCCGGCAGGTTTTCCGTACGGGGAATGCCCTGCAGCCAGAAGATCCAGCCGAACAGGAACATGCAGCTCAGCAGGCCCACCGAGCTGAACGCCGCCCAGGCGCCAAGAAACTCGGTCGGCGCCATCCGCCAGTTGCCCGTGCTGCGGCGCCCCCCGATGAAGGTGGCGGCGCCGAACAGCAGCGTCTGTTGTACGACGATGACCGCGACGGCGGGGAAGACATAGCCTTCGTAGCCGCCGGTGCGGTTGAACAGCGGTTCGCGCACGATGGTGACCGGCGGGCCAGCCCTCGCGACCTGGCCGGCGCGGTCGAGGGTCTCGGCCGCGAGATGGCGGAGCACGGCGCTGACGGCGTCGCCGACCGTGCTCGCCCGCAGGAGATAACTGGCGTTGAGCCAGATCGCGACGCCAGCGCCGGGCGCCCCGGTGCGCAGCTCTCGCTCCAGCCCGCGGGCGATCAGCACCACCCCATCCGGGCCGCCCTGGCGCATCCACGCGCGCGCCTCGGCGAGACTGGAGACCCGACCGGCCACGGCGATCGCGCGGGTCGCTTCAAGGTCGCGAACGAACTGGCGGCTGAGCGCGCTGTCGTCCTCATCCACCACGACGACGGGCAACTGCTGCGCGACCTGATGCGCGTAGGGCGCCGGATAGTAGAAGGCGTAGAGCACCACGGCGAGCAGCAGGGTCCCGATCAAGGTGCGCGAGGTGAGGATCACGCGCCACGTCGCGCCGAAGGCGTGCAGGACGCTCATCGGACGCGCGCCGGCCGGGCGATCAGCGCCAGCGCGCCGCCCCCGGCGATCGCCACGTAGGCGAGCAGAGCCAGGGCCGGACGCAGGGCGGCGAGCGGCGCGTGGCCGCTGAACTGGCCCATCTGAAGCGCGACATAGTGGGTCAGCGGCAGCACCTGGCTCCAGACGCTGGCGAAGCCGCCGGCGCCGTTGAGCGGCAGGGTCGCGCCAGCGTAGGCGAGCGCCGAGCCGGCATAGACTGCGCAGACCGACAAGGCGCTGGCGGCCTCCCGGGTTGCGGCGACGAGCAGCGCCGAGATCGCCGCGGTCGCCAGGTAGAACAGGCTTTGGCCGGCGACGACGATGAGCAGGCTGCCCTCCACCCGCCAGCCGCGTCCCAGCGTGATGTAGAGCAGCCAGACGACGCCCCACAGGCTGGTCGCCGCGACATAGGGCGTCATCTTGCCCAGCAGCGCCGGGGCGAGCGCGCCGCTCGCCGCCGCCCAGCGCGCCAGCGATCGGCCTTCGAGCTCCCGGCCCAGCGCCAGTGCGCAGGTCACCGCCGTCACCAGGTGCAGCACCGCGGGATCGAGCAGCGTGCCGAGAAACCATTCGAAGCTGCTGGCCGCGTTGGTGAGCGGAATAGCTTCGATGGCGAGGCGGTGGGTCGGATCGGGTGGCGGGGCATGACCGGAAAGCTGCTCGGTCAAGAGTGTCCCAGTGGCGGCCTGCACGGCCGCTTCGGCGCCGCGGGCGAGCTGCGATCCGGCGGACAGGAAGCTGGCGTTGTAGAAGATGCGCACCACCGGGGTGCGATGCCGGGCGATGCCAGCGCCGAGATCGCGCGGCAGATGCACGAATCCCATCGCATGGCCGCGCCGCACGGCGTCGACCGCCTCGCCCTCCGACGCGCTGACGCGCGCGATGCGGACCATCGGCGACGCCTCCAGCGCGCGCACGACCGCGCGGCTGGCCACGCTCCGATCGTCGTCGATGACCACGAGCGGAAGCTGGCGCATGGCCCCGTGCCAGAAGACGGCCGCAACCAGGCACAGCAGGATGCCGGGGACCAGCGTGATGCCCGCCAGATCCCAGCGATCCCGCGCCAGATGGCGAAGTTCCGCCCGCAGCGCGCGTCCGAACGTACTCATTGCGGCCAGTCGAACATAACGCTCATGCCCGGCCGCAGGCCCGGAACCGCCGTCGTGGGGCGCAGCCGCACCTCGAACGCGCGCACGTCATAGCCCGAGGCCTCGCGGGTGGCGCGCCAAGTGGCGAAATCGCCGCGCGGCGCGATCTGGTAGACCCGGAATTCGGCGCCGCGGGCGAGCGCCGGGATGTGGCCGCGCAGGGTCCGGCCCATCGCCAGGCCGTGAAACCGATCCTCCCGCACGCTGAGCGCCACCCAGGGATGATCGATGTCGATCACCTGATAGGCGGGGATCACCGGGCTGACGACTTCGCCTGGCTGCACCAGCCTGCGCGAGACCTCGCCATCGATCGGCGAGAGCAGCCGGGTTTCCCGGCTCAGCGCCGTGGCGGTCTGCAACGCCGCCTCGGCGATACGGACCTGCGCACTCGCGGCCGCCTTGGTCTGCGGCCGGGCGCCGGCGAGCGCCTTCAGGTATTGCTGCCGCGCCGCCTCCGCCTGTTTGGCGGCGCCATCGCGCGCGGCGGCGGCTTCATCGCGGCGCTGGGCGGCGACCACGCCCTCGGCATAAAGACTGGCTGTGCGCCGGCTGGTCGTGGCGGCCAGATCGGCGGCGGCCTGCGCCGCCTCCCACGCCGCGCGAAGCGAGGCGACGTCCTCACTGCGCGCGCCCTCGGCGGTTTCGGCAGCGATCGCGCGGGCGACATCCACCGCGCCCTGCGCCTGCGCCTGGCCGCCCATGATCTCAGGACTCGACAGCGTCGCCAGCGGCGCGCCGACGCGGACGCGCTGTCCCTCCTCGGCGATCAGCCGGTCGACGCGCGCCAGCGCCTTGGTGGCGACGTTGACTTCATCGGCGTCCACCATCCCCTGCAGCTGCTCGGGCGCCGGCCGGCTGGCCAGCCACAGGCCGAGCGCCAGCAGCCCGCCGAGGAGCGCCAGGGCGACGCGCGCTATGGCGCGGTTGCGCCTGCGCGGAGGCGGAGCGTCATCTTCGGTCATCGAGGATCCCCCACCTGCCGATCGGCGCGCGCCATGAAGTCGGTGAAGTCCTCCACGCGGTGGCAGGCGGCGAGCAGCGCCATGAGCGACAGGTCGTATTCATAGGCGGCGGCGAGGCGCTGGCTCTGCACCGTGGCGAGCGCCGCCTCGGCCTCGATCAGCGAAGACGACGCCGCTTCGCCCTCCGTGAAGGACAGCTTCTGCGCCCGCAGATTTTCCTGCGCCGCCGCCAGATTGCTGTCGAGCAGCAGGAAGGACCGGCGCGCCGCGTCCGTCAGGTTCCAGGCGCGCACGATCTCGCCGGCGCTGTCCCGGCGGGCCTGAGCGGCGGCATCGGCGGCGGCGGCGGCGTTTTCGCGGGCGGCGATCAGGTTCTGCCGGCGATCGAAGTTCGAGAGCAGAGTGAACCGCAACGTCACGCCGGCGACCCAATCGGGTTCGGTCGGGACCGCATGGTCGCGGTTGGGGTTGTAGCTGCCAAAGGCGAAGGCCTGCGGCCGATAGCGCGCGCGGGCGAGGTCGACCCCAGCCTGCGCCGCCGCGCGGGCAGCTTCTGCACCCTGCACACGGGGCGCAACGTCGCCTCCGTCGAGAAAACGTTGGATAGGGGGCAACGGCTCCGAGTTGACGAACAGGGGTGTGGACGCCGCGATGCCCGTGGGTTGGTCGAGCAGGCGCGACAGCGCATCGCTCGCGGTCGCTTCCTCGCTGCGGGCGCGTTCGTGGGCGCGCTCCGCCGTGTTCCGGGCCACCTCGACCTCGAGCACGCGGGCATGGGCGAGCATGCCGTTCGCCTCGAGCTTGCGTGCATCCGACAGATGGCGCTCGAAGGCCGCGAGTTGCTGCCGGGTCGAGAGCGTCACCTGCGTGGCGACCTTCTGGCCGAAGTAGGCGCGCACCAGCGACACGCGAGAGAGGTCACGCCCGCCCGCCTGCTGGGCGCGGGCAACGCTCACCGTCGCGTCGGCGCCGGCCTGGACCGCGCGAATGGCGCCGCCGGTGTAGAGCGGCATCACGGCGGCGATCGCCGGGCGGAACACCGTATCTCGGGTCTGCAGTTCCAGCGTGTCCGGGATCGCGCCGAACAGCTTGGGCAGGGCCGCGCCGACGCGCTGCGTCACCTGCTGGACGATCGGCTGCGCCTCGCCGCCGAACTCTCCGTCCAGCCCTTGCAGGAAGCCGGTGGCGGCGCCGATCGTCTGGCCCTTCGGCCCCGACAGGTCGACGCTCAACGTCTTCTGGTACGCGACCGCGCTGGCCGAGACCGTGACGACCGGCCGGCCCATGGTCCGCGCCGCCGCCGCCAGGGCCTCGCTCGCGCGGACCGCATGAGCCTCGCCGCTCAGTCCCGCCGAGGCCTGGTCCAGCCTCGCCAGCGCGGCCTCGAAGCTCACCGCAGGCGCGGGCGCCGCTTGCGCAAGGGCCGCCACAGGCGCCGCGAGCAGCATCGACGCCAGGCAAGACGAACACCCCGCTCGCATTCGCAAGGCCATGCCGGTCACCCGGCGCCGCGAGCAGCCGACCAGCCCGCCTGGGGCATTTGCGCCCGGTGGGGTCGCGCGGCGCTGATCATGGGCGGGTCGGCCGCCGCGCCCGCGAGCGCGTCGGCGAAGCAATGGTTGGTGTCGCGATGGTGGGCCTCGTCGGCGCGGACGATCAGCACCACATCGCGCAGTGTCGCCTCGTCCGGCAGGTTCCAGTAGCGCTTGGCGATCTCGGGCGCGGCCACGTTCTCGACGTGGCCCGCGTCGATCTCCTTGAGGTACAGCGTGTAGCTGATGACCGCTTCTTCCTCGAAATAGCCGACCACGCGGTGCGCGGTCCGCGCGCTCGCGAGGTAGAGCAGGAAGAAGCCGCAGTAGAAGACCCACTGCACGATCAGCACGACCATCCGCTCGAGCCAGGTGGGCTTGGCAAGCGCGATGAACGTCATGAGGTGCATGCGCTCGTTCTCGGCCTCATCGATCAGCGTCGCGATCCAGCCGTGGTCGTCGCACATGCGGCGCAGGCACTGCAGGTGAGTGAGCATTCCGCCCACCATGCCGGGGACCGCCGCCACCGTTTCGAGCACGATCGCGCGGTTGCCGTAGCGCTTGGCGAAGAAGGTGTCGGCGCAGAAGCGCAGCAGCTTGGTGAACCCCAGCGCGATCGCGTCGGGAATATCCGCTGGCTTGCGGTGCGTGACGTTATTCTTGTCGTCGTCAGTCATGGGTCTGCATCCTCTCCGCTGGGCGACGGGCCGGCGCATTTGGCGACCGCCGCAATTCACGACGCGAAGCTGGGAGGTGGCCCGGATGGCCTTGCCTCTCACTTCCGTTGTGCGGCCCGTCGGATACCGGACACGTCGGGAGCCTCTGAATTAAGAGATGCTAAGCGCCGCTAATTCGCGCATAGGCTGTCGACTGACGCAGCGACGGAGGCGTGATTGGGCGGAGCTCTGGCCCAGTGGCGATGAGCGAGCGCATCCTCCGCTTCGGCCCCTTCGAGCTTCGGCCCGAGCGTGGGCAATTGCTGAACCGTGGAGTTCCGGTCCGCCTCGGTTCCCGTGCGGTCGCAATCCTGACGCTGTTGGCGGAACGCGCCGGCGCCCTCGTACCGGTCAACGAGATCACCAGCTTCGTCTGGCCGAACCTGTACGTTCAGGACAATAATCTTCGGGTGCACCTGACGGCGATACGCCGGGCGTTTCGAGCCGCCGGGGCCAATGATGTCGAGATCGTCAGCGTTCCCGGCCGGGGGTACCGGCTAAATGCCGAGGTGACGATCGAAGGCGCCGGCGGCGCCGTCGAGCGGGCGGGCTCCGAGCTCCGTCCGCTGCCGCTTCCCCTGGCGATCAACCGACTGATCGGTCGTGCGGACTCCGTCCAGTCGCTGGTGGGAGCCGTCGACCAACACAGGCTCGTGACGGTCGTGGGGCCAGGTGGGATCGGCAAGACCAGTGTCGCGCTCGCGGCTCTCCGCGCCCTGCCCCCCGGCACGGCGACCTGCTTCGTCGACCTCACCAACTGCGGTTCAATCGAGCA
This sequence comes from uncultured Phenylobacterium sp., assembly GCA_966096115.1. Lineage (GTDB taxonomy): Bacteria > Pseudomonadota > Alphaproteobacteria > Caulobacterales > Caulobacteraceae > Phenylobacterium. The sequence goes on along the minus strand of CBHTUE010000006.1, from coordinate 50,395 downwards.
CGTCACAACCGCGGTGGCGGCCGCCCTGCAGAGTCCGATGGGAAGCGATGCGACTCCGGCGGTTCTCATCAACCGGCTCCGTGACGCTGAGCTGGTTCTCGTTCTCGACAATTGCGAGCATCTGATCGACGTGATCGCCCGGGCCGCCGAAACGGTCCTCCAGTCGTGCCCGCGCGTGAAGCTGCTCGCGACCAGTCGGGAGCCGTTGCGGGTGCCGGGCGAAGTCCGGTTCCGTCTCCAGCCCCTCGCCGTGCCCGCCATGGCCGACACGGCCGAAGCGATCGCGGACAGCCCGGCTGCGGCGTTGTTCATCGAACGCGCGCAGGCCAGCGCGGGCCCGTTTTCCGTCAGTGAGGACAATGCCAGGCATATTGCGGCCGTCTGCCGCTCGCTCGATGGTCTCCCTCTGGCCCTCGAACTGGCGGCCGCGGCGGTGCCATTGGTCGGCCTCGACGAGCTCGCGAGCGGACTGGCGGAGCGGCTGTCGCTGATGGCTGTCGGGCCTCGAACGCTGGCGCGGCATGAATCGCTCGATGCAATGCTCGACTGGAGCTTCGAATTGCTCCCCCAGGCCGAGCGCACCGTCCTGGGGTTCCTCGGCTGCTTCCGCTCCGCCTTCGATCTCGCCGCGGCCGTGCAAGTCGCGGCCCTTGAAGGCGGCGGAGAGGCCGAGACGGCGCGAGCGGTCCTCCAACTCGCGGCAAAGTCGTTGCTGGTGGTCGAGCCGGCGTCGTCAGGCGTGGCCTATCGTCTCCTTGAGACCACCAAAGTCTACGCACGGCGCAAGCTCGAGGCCTCCGGCCAGGCGGAGATCGCGGCGCGCCGCCACGCTGAGTGGGTCCACGGCCTCCTTGAGCGGGCGCAGGACGATTGGCTGCGACTTGAGCGCGCCGCCTGGTGGGAACGCTACGGACAGGGGATCGACGATGTCCGTGCGGCGCTGCATTGGTCGCTCGGAGAGGCCGGCGACAAGAGGTTGGGCGTCAGCCTGACCCTCGCCTCCGCCCCGCTATGGACCGGCCTGGCGCAGTTCGCCGAATACAATCGCTGGCTGGAACAGACGCTGGCCACGCTGCACCTCATGCAGGAAGCCGGCGGCCCCGAGGAGATCCAACTGCAGATCGGCCTGTGCGTGCTCGCGTTCAATGCCGAACGGCCGGGCGAGAAATTCGTGACAGCTGCGACGCAGGTGCTGCACATCGGTGAGACGATCGGCGATCCACTGGCCCGGGCGACCGGACTGTGGCTGCTGTCCGGTCAGCGGGGCATCATGGGCGATCATCCCGGGGCGCTGGCCCTGGCCCGGCGAATGCCGGAGTCGGGAGATTCCGATCCCGGTCTCCGAACCTTCGCCCGACGGGTGATCGGCCTGATGACGTTCCGGGTGGGCCAACTTGAGGAGTCGGCTGCCATTGGTGAGGAGCTCGTCGCGGACCTCACAGAACGCACCGCCTATGGAGCCGTGCTGCGCTACGACCACTCGCTTGTGGCGCGAGGCAATCACGCCTTGACCCTGGCCGTACAAGGCCGGCTCGACACGGCGCTTGGCCTGATCCGGGACGCGGTGGCCGAGGGGGAGCGTCTGCGGAATCCTGCCTCCTTCTGCTACCTCCTGAGCAGCGCGGCCTGTCCCATCACACTTTGGGTCGGCGACGACGATCTCGCCCGGCGCTATGCCGACTTGCTTGCCCGCGAGGCGTCAGACAACCAATTCACCTATATGGGCGAGCTTGCGACCTGGTTTTCGAAGATTGTGGTTCTGCGCTCCGGCACGCCCTTCCAAGCTCTGGTGCTCGATGAAGGGCCGCCGCCGCTTCCGCACGACAAGGACATGTTCATCACCACCTGCGCGGCGCTTTGCGACGAGGAGGCCGTCGCCCGCGTTGAGGCGGTCGATCCGCACTGGGCGACGGCGGAAATCCTGCGCGCATATGGCGAGCGGCAGTTGGCCCTGGGGCAAACGGCGGCGGCCCGGGAGCTGTTTGCGAGAGCCCTGTCGATCGCGGAAGCGCAGGGGAGTTGGCTCTGGGCGCTCCGCGCGGCCACATCGCTGGCCCGCCTCGCGTCTCGGGACGAAGCCGCGAGATTGATCACGACTGCCCTTCCCCGTCTGGAGGGGGCCGCAAGCTCTTCCGATCTGCGTGCTGCACGGGCGCTCCTGAGGACCGCGACCGGCTAACGTCTCCGAGGTATCCGGTCCGGTGGGATATCGCAGAGAGATCGGCGCTGAAGGGCATCCCCATCACCGTCTCAGCCGACGCGCGGAAGTCATCTGGCTGCGGCGTTCAGAGGGCAGAGCGAACAGGACCGGGATACGCCAGCACCGCCCGATCAGCTGAAAGAAGTGTGATCCCCTCGACCATGGCCTGAGCGATCAATATGCGATCGAAGGGGTCCTTGTGCAGATCCGGCAGCCCCGACACAGCCGCAGCGTGGCTACCGGCAATCGCCACCTCTTCGTAGCCGCTCTCGAGAAGTTCACGCCGAAACACGCCGGCGTCCAAATCGAACTCAGGCCGGCCCAGCGAAGACTTGACCGCGATCTCCCAGATGCTCGCAGCGCTGAAGTGGAGATTGTTTTCCGGGTCGCCAATCAGGCCTGTCGCCTTTGGCGAAAGGCCTGAACCCGCAGCTGCCCAGAGAAGAATGTGCGTATCCAGAAGCAGCTTCATCAGGAGCCTTCGAACATGCCTGCGATCTCATCCCGACCAAAGTCATCGAAGTTATCCGGCACCGAAATGCGGCCCTTCATGAACCCAATGCGCGGCTTTGGGTTGTCGGCCTGGCCAATGGCGACCACCTTCACAAGAGGTTTTCCCGCCTTGGCGATGATGAAGGACTCACCTTTCACAGCCTTCTCGACGAGCTTCGACAGGTTCGTCTTGGCCTCATGGATGTTGACAGTTTGCATCGGCCACCTCGGAACTTAGTCCGATAAACTTAGTCTATCTGGCGGTGACATTCAACCGGCATGTTCGCCCTGCCGGCCGGGGAGCGTGACCGGACAGCCGTCCAGCCGCGGGGCCGGATTGGCCGGGAGACCCTTGAGGGCGACGAGACGTTCGATGAGGACGGCTCGGAGACGCTGACGTTAGAACACCGGGGAGGCCAGTCCCTACGAGGGGTCGAGCCTCGCGCTCTCGGCGGCGATACCCGCCGGCGGCTCAGGAAAGGTCGCCCAGGGCAGAGGGCGGCCAAGCACCTGCGACCATCGGCTGAGCCATTCGTCGCCGTCCGGATCGGCATAGTCGTCGCCGGTGGAATAGGCGGCATCGGCCAGTGCGTCGCCAAGCGTGACGGGCTTCAGTTGGTTCGCTTTCAGAATGGCGGACAGGTCATCGACCACATCGGCGTTGAGCCGGCACGCGTGCAGCAGGAACACGAAGGCCGGCCGTCGTCCGAACAGTTCGAGGCCCGCTTCGCGATACCAGGGCACGACCCGCCGCGTGTAGTCCAGATACGCAAGTCGCACCCGGGCGGCCGCTTTGCGATCGTGGCGACGCAAGGCGTCGTCATAGAGCGGAGAGAACAGGTAGTCCGAGTTCTCCATGGTCACCGGCGCGACCCGGTAGCCGGCCTTGGCGAGCCAAGTCTCGAAGGAACGCTTGTCCGCAAGAGTTGCGCCCGTCTCCAGGTAGGGGTGTCGAAACCAGCGTGGGGATCGCCCATGCAACCGCAGCAGCGGCCGCAGTATGGCGTCTTCGCGCCGAACATCCTCGATGTAGTCGGACACCGGGGTGTGGTTGAGCGAGTTGTGCGAATAGGTGTGGTTGCCAAGCTCGAAGCCCGTAACGATCCACGCGTTCAGGACCGCCGTGCCTTCCCGTCGGCGCGCGCCCTCCATCACTTCACCGTTCACGAAGCCCGTGGCCGGGAGATGATGGCGACGCAGCCCTGCCAGCAGTCGATGCGTGGTCTCAGCAGCCCGCCAGGGCGTGCCGTCGAGCGCCATCACAGGGAGGTCGTCGAAGGTCAGAGCCACGGGCTCTGCGACGGCAGGACCGGCCAGGGCCGCCAAAGCCACCGTTGCCGCGAACATCACACCCTCGGCGCGCTGCAGCGTGGGCCTCCCAACTGGACTTCGTAAGCAACGCGCCGTCACTCGCTTTGCTCCCGCGCCGCCTACCCACACACGTCTACCTTCGCTGGTCGCGCGGACGGGCGCGCGAAACGGCCTATCACTTCGAAAAGAAGATGCTGCAGTACCTGCAGTGGCAGGACGGTGGGAAACGCGATCGGCGGTGGCTCTTGAAATCACCCGGTCATCTCGGAGGCTTGAAGAGCGCCTTCATCGACACCGAGGATGGGTTCGGAAAAGGGGCTCCGCAATCTTTTGGCCGTCGAGGGAACAAAAAGGGAAAGCCGGCGATTGCACGCGCTGCAGGCCTTCCGCTTGCTGGAGTACCTCCGCATGAACCTGAGCACACTGCTCGCCACCGCGAGCCTCGCGTTGGCGGTGTCAACACCCGCTTTCGCGACCATCGTCATCGACGTCGGTCCAGGAGTGTTGCAGCCTGACGAAAACCTACTCTTCACCAACAACCCCACCCCCGGGACCACCATCGAGGGCATCACCAACCAGACGGCCACACTAGTGTCGATTTCCGGCGGGGAAGCCTTGGTCGGGAACGGCGGCCAAGCCCGTATCGAGGCCCAAACCGGCGCGATTGATTCAGCGTTCACCTACCACGGCCGCACGGGCCAGACCCTCGGCTTCGATCTCTTCAATCCCGCGCTGGCCTTCACCACCACCGAGTTCCGGATCTTTGGGGGCACCGCCACCCAGCTCGTTCTGACCTTCGTGGACACCGCGGGCCAAGTGTTCACCAGCACGCTCGCGGCGCCGCCCAACGGCTTCTTCAACGCGCGCGCGATCGACGGCCAGCAGATCGACTACTTCAGCATCGCGGCCAATGGCACGATCGGCGATGTCCGTCAGATCCGCATCGGCGGAGTGACCGAGAACGACGGCGGCGGGGGCGCCGCGGCTCCCGAAGCCGGCACCTGGGCCTTGATGATCCTCGGCTTCGGGGGCGCCGGAGCCATGCTCCGCCGTCGCCGGCAAGTCCTCGCGTAACAAAGGGGTCGCAGCCGCGCTTGCCGCGCAGCCCGCGCCCAGTGTGGCGGCCGCCCCGGCCATGACGGCCGCCTTCGACGCGGCGAAGGATCTGCTGCCGGATTGGGCGGCCACGCTGCACGGCTTCTGGCTTTCCGGGCCACGGCGTGTCGCCGCACGCGCGGCGGTCAGGCGCTCGGCCACGGCATGCGCTGGGCCCTCACCAATAGCGCGGAGGCGCGAGCCCGCCGACGTGCGGCCGAGCTTGCGGTGTCCCCGCCGACATCACTCTGACCTTCTTGGTGCGACTGGCGCGGGGCCACCTTTCTGATGCCTGGCGGACGGCGGAGACGCGCCATCAGCGGAACTTAAGATCGGGCTTTGCCGACCCGGAATGCCGGACGAGCTTCGGTTGCAGCATGAACCGGATGGGGCTCGGCATACGCCTCGACGGCCGGGGCCAGAGCCTGGCGGAGCGCCTGTCGATCCCGCAGTCACCACCCCTACCGCGGCGGCGGGAACCGCTGAGTCCCTGGTCTCCCGGGTGAGCGCACTACCGGTCCTCGCGGTTTCGGCGGAAGGTCGACCTTCGACCGAGCCCAAAGCGTGGTTCAATCCGATAACCTGGCGCCGGAACGCCCTTCCGCGCCGTGTCTGTCCCCCGAGGTGTCTTCAAGGAACACGTAGAGGGCCGCGATCTTGCCGTCGCGCACGATGATCACGTCCCAGCCGGCATAGGCCGGCGCTCCGCCGGGCGGGCCCGAGACCCAGGCCAGGCGCCCGGCGTTGTGCAGCGCCTGCGCCGCGCCCTGGGGCGTGTAGGCGAAGTCCGGGTGCGTGGCCCGTAGCTGGCCGGCGAAGGCGGCGATCGCCGCATGGCCGATAATGGGGCCAGGAGGCACGTAGAGGACGCCGTCCGGCGCCCATAAGTCATCGATCGCGGCGCGCCGGCGCAGGTCGTCGCCTTCGCCGAAGACCTCCTGGAGATTGCGGTCGAGCAAGTCGCGGATGCGGCCCGCGGGTTCGAGGGGCTGGGTCACGATGTGGCTCCGCAGGACAGGGTTGGGCGTGGCCAGGTTCAGATCTGGACCTGGCCGCCGTCGACGAAGAGCTCGACGCCGTTAACGAAGCTGGCCGCCTTCGAGGCGAGGAACAGCACCGCCTGCGCGATCTCCTCGGGCTGGCCGACGCGGCCCGCCGGGATCAGGCTCGCCAGATAGTCCTTCGTGCCCTGGGCCTGCTCGCCGCCGCCGAACAGGTCGTTCAGGCCCGCCGTGTCGGTGACGCCGGGGCTCACCGTGTTCACTCGAATGCGGCGGTCCTTCAGGTCGAGGATCCAGCTGCGCGCGAGGTTGCGCACGGCCGCCTTGGTCGCAGAATAGACGCTGAACGCCGGGGTGCCCGAGACGCTGGTCGTCGAGCCGGTGAGGATGATCGACGCGCCATCCTTCAACAACGGCAGCGCCTTCTGCACGGTGAAGAGTACGCCCTTCACGTTGGTATCGAAGATGCTCTGGTAGTGCGCCTCGGTGATCGCGCCCAGCGGGGCCATGTCGCCGCCGCCGGCGTTGGCGAACACGACGTCGATCTGCGCGTGCTTCTGCTGCAAGGCGTCGTACAGCCGGTCGATGTCGGCCAGCTGCGCCATGTCGGCGCGCACGCCCGTCACCTGGCCGCCGATCGCCTTCACCGCCGCGTCGAGCGCCTGTTGGCGACGGCCGGTGATGAACACCGACGCGCCCTCATCGGCGAAGGCCTTGGCGGTGGCGAGGCCGATGCCGCTCGTGCCGCCCGTGACCACCACCACCTGCTTGTCAAACCTGCCTGTCATCGTTTCATCTCCGGAAGCGGACCGACACAACGTCGCCGCCCCGCCTAAGTGCGCCTGCAACGATCCATCGTGTAGTCGGAGAATGTGCTACTCAGCGTTCCATCAGAGGAACGATGATGCGCACCGACCTCAACGACCTGGCATATTTCGCGGAGGTGGTTTCGCACGGCGGTTTCGCGGCCGCGGGCCGCGCTCTGCGGGAGCCCAAGTCGAAACTCAGCCGCCGCGTCGCGGCCCTGGAGGGCCGCCTGGGCCTGCGCCTGATCGAGCGTTCGAGCCGCCGCTTCCAGGTCACCGACACCGGCCGTGCGGTCTATGAGCGCTGCCGGGCCATGCTGGCGGAAGCCGAGCAGGCGGAGGCGGTGGTGATGCAGGCGCGCGCCGAGCCGCACGGTCGCGTCCGCTTCAGCTGCCCGACCGGGATGGTCGAGCCGATCTCGGGCCTGATCGCCGGCTATCTGGAGGCCTATCCGAAGGTGCGGCTGCAGCTCGTCGCCACCGACCGGGCCGTCGACCTGATCGAGGAGCGCATCGACTTGGCGCTGCGCGTCCGCACCGACACCACCAGCGACGCGGCCCTGACCATGCGCTCCCTGGGCGTCTCGACCCGTATCCTCGTGGCCATCCCGCAGATCGCCAGCCAGATCGCCCAGGTCGAGCAACTGGCCGCGGTTGCGACCCTGTCGACCGCCGACGCCGGCGACGACGTCGAGTGGGCCTTGGAGACCGACGACCGCGACAAGGCGACCCTGCGGCTGGCCCCGCGCATGGCCTGCGCCGACATGGCGGCCGTCCAAAGCGCCGCGCTCGCCGGCCTGGGCGTGGCGCTCTTGCCCGACCACGTATGCCGCCGGGCCCTGGACGCGGGACGGCTGGTCCGCGTCCTGCCCGCCTGGCGAGGCCAGCGGGGGATCGTCCATCTGGTCTTCACCACCCGCCGCGGCCTCGCGCCGGCCGTGCGAGTCCTCATCGACGAGCTGGCCGCCGGCTTCAAGACCGAGATGGCTCCACGGCGATAGCTACCCTCGGGCGCGCCGAACTCGCTATTTCGCCAGGAGGTGATCGCCGATGCCGAGCAGCGCGCGTGGTTGCCCGCAGCGTTCGTTTCCGACTTCTCGTATGCGACCGCTCCAGGGCGTCATCCACAGCCGCAGGTTCTCAGCGGAGCGCTTCGTCCGGATCGAGATCACGGGCGACGCGAAGACCGACGTCGTCGCGGACCTTGTCGGGGGAGATCGCGAAACGGTTGGCGAGGCGCAGTTCGCCGGGGGTGCTCTCGAAGGAGCCGCCGCGCAGAACGCGGGCCTTGCAGCCCACGCCGTCGGCGCACCCCGAAGTCCACTCCCAGACATTGCCTTCCATCTGCACCAGGCCGAACGGATTGGCCGGATAGCCGGGCACAGCCTCCGGGTAGCCGCGGTAGGGGAGCACCGGAGAGTCGCCGTACCGCGCGGAGTGGTCGTAGTTGGCCAGGCTGGGCGAGATGTCGTCGCCGAACCCGAACGCCGTCGGCGCACCGGCCCGCGCGGCATATTCCCATTCGTCCTCGGTCGGCAGGCGGTAGCGGCGTCCGGAGCGGGCGGAGAGCCAGGCCACGTAGGCTTCCGCGTCCGTGTAGCTCAGGTGCGTGGCCGGGATCAGCGGGTTGGGATTGTCCTTCGACCAGTTCGGCCGCTTGCGGCAGAAGCCGTCCAACTCGCAGGCCGCCCACTCCGGCAGGGTGAGCTCGAAGACCGAGAGCGCGAAGGCGCGGCCGATATGGATCGGGTGGGCGAGCGGTTCGTCCTTGCCGCGGCCGCGTTCGCCCTCCGGCGAGCCGGCCACGCCCTCGCCGGCCGGCACCACGCGCATCCAGGGACAGGCGGCGCAGTCGTAGAAGCGGCCGCTGTCGGCGGTTGGATTGCACGACACAAAGCACGGCGGCTCGCCCTGCAGGCCGTAGTCGAAGGTGGGCTTCTGCCAGGCCTTGGCGCCGGAGGCGACGGCGACGCGGTCGGAGGCGCGCTTGAACACTTCGGCAATGTTCTGCGACGGGCGACGGATCTCCTCCGCCAGGATGCGGCTGAACACGCCGTTGTCGAACGCCACCTGGTCGGGGCTGGTGGAATAGGCGACGAGGTAACCCTGGTCGGGCCGGCGCTGGGAGGCGGCGTAGCGCACCAGCCCTTTCGAGCCCGGCGCCGGGCCGGCGCCGGAACTGATCAGCGTCGCCACCGACTGGGCGGGGGCTGCCGGCAGCGGCGGGTCCAGGGGGCTGCGGCACATGTCCAGTACGACGACGACGGTGCGCGCGCCGGCCGCCAGCAGGTCGTCGGTGAGGCCGGCGCGGGTGACGAGGCCGGCGTCCAGCGTCTGACCCTGGTCCACCGGCAGCAGGGCGCCGTTGCCGCCCGCGCCGAACGCCGCCCCGTGGCCGGAGAAATAGACGATGCCGAAGGCGTCCGATCCGGCCTTGGCGAGCGCCTCGTGGAACCGGGCGATCTCGGCGCGAAGCGCCTCGGCGGAGAGGTTGCGGCGCGGCCGGACGGGGCCCGCGCCCGACGCGTCGACGAACTTCGCCGCGTTGAGGGCCGCCGACACCGTGTCGCCGTCCCGCGCCGCATTGGGCAGCGCCGGGAGGCTGGCGTAGTCGCTGTTGGCGATCACCAGGGCGAGACGCGGCGGCTCGGCGGCGGCCGCCCGGCCAATGCCGGCGAAGAGCACCAGGGCGGCGCAGAGCGCGAGCACCAGCGCGGTCATGCCCCGCCTGCCCAGGCCTTGAGGCTCGCCGCGCTGCCCCACGCTAGAACCTGTAGCCCGCCGTCAGGCTCACGGCCGTGAAGTCGCGCCCGAAGGCGCCGTTCAGGCCGAACCTCAGGGTTTCGCCGACCTGCTTGACCGCCGCCTCGCGGCCGGCGACGCCGTAGCTGAGCGCGACCTCGTGGTAGTCCTCCACAAGGACACGATCGCCGAACAGGTGGGTGTAGGTGTAGCTGGCCCGCACCGTGCCCTGCCGTCCCAGGAACCGGCCATAGGGCACCTGGTAGGCGATGCCATTGCGCACGGCGGTGTTGGAGATCTTCGGCGACGCGAAGTCGCCCGCCTCGATCTCCAGCGTGGACGAATAGTTCACTGCATTGCCGATGACGATGTGGCCGCGGCCGATCGGGGCGATCTTGTATCGGCTGGAGATGCCGAGCGAGTAGAGCGCGCCCGACGACACCACATTGCTGGAATAGAAGGCGGAAGCGGCAGCGGACGGCTCGACCACCCACTTGCCGTCGATCAGCGGCATCTCCAGCGAGGTGCGGATCCCGAAGGTCGCGGTATCGCTGCTGTCGTGCCGCCCAGCGCCGGTCGACTCGTAGTGGATATAGCTGGCCGGCACGCTGAACTTGAGCCGCGCGCGGCTGCCCTCGCGGATGCGGAACCCCCGCTCGAACACCGCGTCCACGAACTCTGCGCCCTGGCCCGCGGTCGACAGATAGCCGGTGCGGCCGCCGACCATCCAGCCGGCCGGATCGTCGGCGCGGGCCCGGTTGGCGGCGCTCTTGCCGCCGGTCTCGTTGAGCGCCGCGGACGGCGTACCGAGGTCGAGGCCCAGCCGGGTGAGTTGGCCCTGCGCAGAGTACGGATTGCCGACCAGGGGATCGCTGGGGTTGGTCTGCGCCAGGTAGCGCGCATAGGCCGCAGCCAGCTTGCCCCGATCGGCGTTCTGCTCGGCGTAGCTCGCGAAGTCGCGGACCGCGGCCGTGCGGTCGACCGCGCCTGTGGTCGTGTACTCCAGCCCGAGCGTGGGCGCGTTGAAGGTGACATCCGGGTTGTTGGCCGCCGAGGCGGCGCGCACTTCGACACCGGCGAGGCTCAGCACGGCCGAGGCGGCGCTGCAGGTTCCGGTGACCGGTCCCCCCGCCAGGCGCGTACAGCCCTCGTTGTAGGGCAGGCCAAAATCGCGCGCGTCGAGGTCATGAAAGGCGATCGCATAGCCCACAAGGGCGCCGGGTGTCGCCACGCCGAAGGTCCTGGTCACGCCATCCACCGTGACGGAGCCCCTGATGAAGTCGCCTTCGTTCGGGAGCACCTTCGGCGCGACGTAGTCGTCGGGTCGGCCCATGAGGCGCGCCGCCAACACCTGCGCCTTGGGTCCGCTCTGCAGATTGTCGACGATCTGCGACAGCGAGGCCTTGCGCTTGCTGTTGGTCCCTGGCGCGGTGAAGTCATAGCCGATGGACGGCACGATCAGGCGAAGGCTCGTGCTGTTTTCAGGGCTGGTCAGGTTGAAGCTGACCCCGTTCATCGTCAGCGTCGCGTCCAGCGCATCGCAGGGCTGAGCCACGGTCGTCGCTGGCAAGCCGCTCGTGAGGTTGAAATCGCCAAGGTTCTCGCAGGCGTTCAAAAAGCGCAGCTGCCCCGCAGGGCGGACGTCCGCGAGATCCCGGTCGGAGGCGATCCGCACCGAATAGTCGCGACTGTCGCCCGGTGAGGCGGCGATCAACTGCGCGTTCGGATTGTCGGCGAGGAACTGCGCCACCGGCGTCCGACCCAGGGACACGGCGTCGGCCGGCTGACCGTTGGCGAAGGTTCCGGTCAGCGAATACACCGTCGCCGGCGCGCCGGCGTAGAAGGTCGGCTGACCGTTCGGCTGGGTCGTCGCCGTGGTGGCAAAGGCCTGCGGCATGCCTGCGGCATAGGGCGAGTGGGTCGTCTTCACCTGCAGATCCAGGATCTGCCCCTCCGCCGATCCAGCTATGGTGGCTGCGCCGAACGCAGCCAAACACGACGCAACTCTAATCACGCAAGCCCCCACACCTCCGTGCGAAGAGCCGAAAACAACGCCAGGACCGGCCGCCGGTCCGGGGGCACGCCGTCCTGGGCGCCGCTGACGCACCCCTCACTCCAGGCTCCGGAAGTCACCCGATCCGCGCGCCAGGCCTATCCCCATCTGTGGGGTGCTGTTGACGGCGAAAGGCTTTGCGGGTGAGTCTTACCCGTGCGGGGACTCAGTCCGCCGTCGCGTTTGAGTACGAGTGGTATGCTTGCGAGCGTCGAAGGCTTCTCCTTCGCTCAGTCGATCTCCGGCGAAGGCTCGTCTGTCCTGGCCTGGACCGGCCTGACCGTCGAGGACCTTGATGCTTCAGCCGAAGGCCAGGCGATTTTCAGCGCCGAGGGTCGTGCGGTGGCCGTCTTCGCCCACGACGGACGTCCTTTGGCCCGTACGGACGACTGGGCCATTGCGCCGGCCCTGGCGGCCGCGCTGGTCGCCGAGACCCGGCGGCGGCGGGCCGCCTGGGTCACGGAATCGTCCCTGGCGGAGGACGGCGAAGATGCGGTCCTTCTGGCCTTGGCGCCGGCGGACGTCGCGCGCTCTTGGTCGCTGCCCCACCCCGCGGCGGCGGCGGCGCGCGAGGCCACCGCCGGGGTTGTGATCCTCGCGGCGCGGATCGGGGACGGGCCGGTCGCCTCGGCCTGCCGTGCGTTTGGCCTGACGGGACTGCAGACGCGGCTGGCCGTTGAATCGATCCGCGCCGGGTCCATCCGCCTCGCGGCGCAGAGCCTCGGCGTCTCCCACGATACGGCCCGTGAAGCCATGTCCGACGCGCTGCGGCGGGTGGGCGCGTCGCGGCTGCCCGCGCTCGTCGGGCAACTGACCAGCCTCGCCTTCGGCATCTTGCCCGACGGCGCCCAGCGCGCCCAGCTCGACGAGCTCTGGGGCTTGTCCACCCGCCAGGCGCAGATCGCCGGCTTGGTCGCGGAAGGCCTTTCACGGCGCAGCGTTTCCGAGGCCCTGGGGCTCAGCGAAGCGGTCGTGAAGAAGGAGGTCGATCGGATCTACGCCGTCGTGAGCGTCAACTCCGCGGCGGCCCTCGCCCGAAGGATCGCCGAAGCCCAGGCGCTCACGTGGATGACGCGGGCCACGCACGGGGAGATCGGCGCCCTCGACTCCGGCCTCGAGCCGCTGCGCTTTGTCGCCCGGCCCGACGGCAGTCGCATCGCGCTCAGCGACTACGGCCCCGCCTCGGGCCGCCCGGTGCTGGTCGTTCACTCCAGCATGAGCTCACGTGTCGTGTCGCGGAGCCTGCTTCGCGCGCTGCATCGGGCCGGATTCCGACCGATCGCCATCGACCGGCCGGGCTTTGGGCTTTCCGACCCGGTTCCAGGGGCCCGCGCCGGCGCCCATGACCCGTACGTGACGGCGGTGGCGGACGCGTGCCGGGTGCTTGACCGACTGCGGGTGAAGCAAGTCGACCTCGTCGCGCGCGGCGGCGCCCAGTTCGTCATGGCCCTGGCGCGCCATGCGCCCGAGCGCCTGAACCGGATCGTCCTCGTGAATCCGGATCCGCCGTCGGGTTTCAGCGGGCGCGGCAAGGGGCCCTTCGCGGCCTTCAAGGCGGTCTACCAGCAGAACCCGGCCATGATCCGCGTCGCCATATCCGTGCTCTCCCGACACCTGACGCTGGAACGGTTCTCGGGCGCTCTGCCACAGTGGGTGCGGGGCAGCCCGCCAGACGAGGCGGCGGTTCGGGATCCCGAGACCGTCCGCGATTACTTCCGCGCCATGCGCATGTTCGCCACCGGGCGCTTCGAGGGCTATGTCAACGAACAGGTCGATTTCGCGCACGGGCGCGACTCGGGCGCGCCGGTCGATGCGTCCGGCTGGAAGGTCCTGGTTGCGGCGCACGATACGATGCATGAGCCAAACGACGTCATGGCGTACTGGACAGCGCGCCTGCCCGGAGCCTGCGTCCGACGCGTGGAGGAGACGGGCCGCTTCCTCGCCATGAGCCACCCGCACCTGGTGATCGAGGCGCTCGCCGAACCCTAGGCTCGACCGTAGCGATCGTCCGCTGCTGCCTCAGCCCGCCCCCCTTATTCACAGCCTTGCCAAGACGCTTCGTCTGCTGTTATTCATATTGCGAATAAAAGTTCGTAATCCGAATAACAACACGAACGGGGAAATGCGCAAATGGGACGATCCGCGACGGTCCGAGTCTTGGTTGGGGGCGCGAGCTCCCTCGCCCTCATGGCCGCCGGCCATGCGGCGCACGCGCAGGCGGCTCCGGCGGCGGGCGCCGGTGGCGGCGAGGCGGCGGTCGAAGAAGTCGTGGTGACCGGCAGCCGGATTCAGAATCCGGGCATGAACTCGCCGACGCCGCTGACCGTGCTGAACGCCGACCAGTTCAAGCAGACGGCGCCGTCGTCGGTGGACGACATCATCGCCCAGCTGCCGGCCTTCCGGTCCAATTCCGGACCCAATCAGGTCCAGCGCAATGCGGGGTCGATCTCGACCGGCCAGAGCCTGGCCAACCTGCGCGGCCTGGGCGCACAGCGCACCCTCGTCCTGATCGACGGGCAGCGCCCTGTGCCCACCAATCCCCAGGGCACGACCAGCACCAGCATCATCCCCGTCGAACTGATCCGGCGCCTGGAGATCGTCACCGGGGGCGCCTCGGCCGCCTACGGCTCGGATGCGGTCGCCGGCGTCACCAACTTCGTCCTGAAGGACCGCATCGACGGGCTGCAGGGTTCGATCTACGCCGGCCTGTCGCAACGCAGCGACAACAAGGAGATCGGCGTCACCCTGGCGGACGGCTTCTCGCTGATGGGCGATCGTCTGCACATCGTCGTCGGCGGCGACTACAACAAGAACGACGGCGTCGGGAACATCTACGAGCGGGGATGGAGCTCGGTCGAGGCCGGCAATTCCGGCACGCCGCTATCGTTCGGGACGCGGCCCGCGGGGTCGCCGGCGTTCGGCTGGGCCAACGGCGTGGAGTACGCGACCCAGACCCTGGGCGGCGTGATCAACACCGCGCGCACCCCGACCGGCGCGACGTCCACCGTGCTAAACCAGCTCACCTTCGCGTCCGACGGCAGCACCTCAAAGCTCGTGCGGGGTCCCGTGTTCGGGAACCTGATGATCAACTCGTCGAGCAACCACGTCGCCACGCCGATCGCGCAGTGGAATCTGAAACAGCCCCTCGAGTTGGTCTCGACGATGGGCAAGGCGGTCTACGACGTGAACGACGACACGACCGCCTTCTTCCAGGCGGGTTACGCCTGGAGCAACGTCTTCACCTACTCGCAGTACCACCAGACCCCGACCCTCACGATCCTGGCGACCAACCCCTACCTGCCGGCCGCCACCCGGGCGCAGATGGCGGCCAACAACATCGCCTCCTTCGACATGGGCCGGGTCGACAGCGAGTGGTTCGGCACCTCGGCCGACAACACCTACAAGACCTTCCAGGCGTCGACCGGGCTGAAGGGCAAGGTGTTCGACCGCTTCAAGTGGGACCTGTCCTACAACTACGGCCGCTCGGTCATCGACTCGAAGGTCTACGGCACCCGCGAGGCCAACCTGGCCGCCGCCGAATACGCGGTGACGGACGCCAGCGGGAACATCGTCTGCGGGCCGCTGGCGACGAACCCGAACTTCGCGGCCGCGCGCCTCTCCAACACGATCCAGGTGGCCCTGGTGCAGCCCGGCTGCACGCCGCTGAACCCATTCGGCGTCGGCAACTCCTCGGCCGCGGCGCGCGCCTACGTGGCGGGGCTGGAATACACCAAGGACGTGATGGTCCGGCACGACGTGGCGTTCAACGTCAACGGTTCGCTGTTCGACCTGCCGGCCGGCCCGGTCTCGTTCGCCACCGGCGCCGAGTACCGCCACGACACCCTCAAGCAGACCGCCGACCCGCTGCAGATCCTCGGCCTCTACTCCTCGGGCAACAACAAATCCTACTCGGGCAACGAGACCGTCAAGGAAGCCTACGGCGAAGTCGAAGTCCCGGTGCTGAAGGACGTGACCGGCTTCCAGCAACTCGGCCTCAACGGCGCCGTGCGCTACACCGACTACAAGACCAGCGGCAGCGTCACGACCTGGAAGGTCGGTGGCACCTGGGAGCCGGTGAACGGCCTGCTGCTCCGCATGACCCGGTCGCGCGACATCCGCGCCCCGTCGCTGTCCGAACTGTTCTCGATCGGGGGCATCTCGGCGACAGGCTCGTTCGTCAATCCGTTCAACGGCCAGTCCGCGCGCCTACCGGTGCAGACCACCGGCAACCCGGACCTGACGCCGGAGCGCGCCGACACCTTCTCGTTCGGGGGCACGTTCCAGGCGAAGGAAGGACCGCTCTCCGGCCTGCGCCTCTCGGCGGACTACTACCGCATCAAGGTCAAGAACGTGATCGCCTCGGTGGCCGCCACTGACATCCTGCAGCGGTGTTTCCAGGGCAACCAGATCTACTGCTCGGCGATCCAGTTCGACAGCTCCACCTTCGGCATCGCCAAGGTGTTCGTGCAGCCGTTCAACCAGTCGGTGCTCGAGGCCGAGGGCGAGGACTACGAGATCGGCTACAAGACCAGCCTGGATCGCGTGAACCTGCCGGGCAGCTTCGACGTCTCCCTCTACGCGACCCACCTGCGCCATCTGAAGACGACCGACCGTCCGGGTCCCACGGGCGTCACGGTCGACAACGCCGGCGTCCAGGCCGGTTCGCCCAAGTGGGTCGGCTCGGCCTATTTCAACTACCACCTGGACCCGTTCACGGTCGGCCTACAGGTGAAGGCGTTCTCGACGATCCGCTATTCGGCCCTGTTCTTCGGGCCCGGCGAGGACGGTTACAACCCGGCGCTGACGACCAGCATCAACAAGAACACCTTCCCGGCGCTGGTCTACTTCAACCTGAACGGCTCGTACGACTTCACGGTCGACGGCAACAAGTTCCAGGCCTTCGCCAATGTGAACAACCTGTTCGACAAGGATCCGCCGGCCTTCGCCATCGCCGCCATCAATCTGGGCGGCAATCCCTACGACTACGTCGGCCGGACCTTCAAGGTCGGCATCCGGTTCGACTTCTGATCGGAGGGCTGGAGGTGACACGCTTGAGGAGAGCAGGCCTGGCGCTGGGCGCGGCGATCGTTTCGACGGTCGCCGCCGTCCCGGCCGCGGCCCAGCTGGTCGACTACGAACCGGGGGCCAAGGCCACGCCGGTGCAGCAGGACGCCGCCTGGCGGCTGGCGTTCCGGCCGAACATGCAGGTGCTGACCCAGACCGTTGGCCAGCTGCGCGCGGCGTCCGCGCCCGCGGTCCAGCAGGAGGTCGACAAGCTCGTCGCCGAGGCCGCCAAACAGGCCGAGCCGGAAGCCCGGCGCACGCTGTGGCGCGCGGTCACGCTGATGGCCGGCGCCCCCTGGACGCCGCAGCGCGACCTGCTGGGCGCCGTGGCCCTGCGGACGCCCACGCCGATCTGGACCGGCGCACGGGACGTGCTCACCATCGAGACCCTGTATCCGCCCGCCGGCGGCGCGCGTGCGACCTACGCCCTCGAGCTCTACGCCAGCGAGCCCACCACCTCGGCGACGCCCAAGCGTGGCGCTGCGATCCGTCCGCTCGCCGCTGGCGCGCTGGACGGGCGCTACCCCGCCCGCGTCCCGGCCCGGGTCGGCGACCTGACCGACGGCGCCTACCTGCTGCTCGCCAAGGTTACCGCGGGCCCGGGCCAGAGCACCGAGATCGTCCAGCCGATCTACCTGGTCCGCGACCTGGACGCGCGCCACACCGCGCTGCAGCGGTCTCTGGCCCCCATCCCCGGCCACGAGGAAGCCAAGGCGCTGGCCGAGTACCCCTATGCGCTCGCCCAGGCCATGCAGGCGGGCCGACGCGAGGTGGTGTCCTACGACTTCCCGGCGGCCATGAAGCGCTCGGCGCAGATCCTCTCCGACCTCAAGGCCGGGCGCGATCCGGTGCGCCAGGCCAAGGGCCTGCAGAGCCGCGCCTACCGTTTCGCCCCGACCGGCGAATTGGTCCCGTACCAGGTCTACGTCCCCAGCAGCTGGACGCCCGGGAAGCAGCTGCCGCTGATGGTGGCGCTGCATGGCGCGAACCTCGACGAGACCAACATGCTGGGCCGCGACGGCGGGCGGATGCAGAAGCTGGCCGAGGAACACGGCTTCGTCATTGTCGCCCCGCTGGGCTACCGCCTGAACAGCGCCTACGGCTCGCAGCGCGGGTTCAGCCGCCAGATCGTCGGCGCGGAGGCCGAGCGCCGCCAGCGCAGCGAAGCCGACGTGCTGGCCGTCAGCGCGCTGGTCGAGGCGGAGTACAACACCGACCCGCGCCGGCGCTACCTGACCGGCAACTCGATGGGCGGCGGCGGCACCTGGTGGATCGGCGGCCGCTATCCCGAGCGCTGGGCCGCGATCGCGCCCGGCGCCTACGGCGGAGTCCTGCCGGAGGACGTGCCGGCGCTCTCGAAGCTGCCCATCCGCGTCGTCGTCGGCGAGCGCGACGACCTGATGCTGGACCGCGTGCGCGAAACGATCGGGGTCCTCAAGGCCGGCGGCGTCACCCCGGAATATGTCGAGGTCCCCGGCGGCACCCACGCCAGCGCCTTCGAAACCGAGCTGCCGAACATTTTCAAGTTCTTCGAAAACCACGCCAAATAGCCCCGGTGCGAACGAGATGAGCCAGGGGCCGGACATGAGTGACGACAAGAACATCGTAAAATCGGTGGCGAAGGCCTTTGCGGTCCTGCAGGCCTTCGGCCCGGACACCACCGAGATGGTGATCGCCGACGTGGCGCGCGCCGCGGGCATGGACAACGCCACGGCGTTTCGCCTGCTCAACACCCTGGTGATGCTGGGCTACGTGGAGCGCGTCTCCGACACCCGGCGCTTCCGGCTGACCTTCAAGTGCCTGGAGATCGGGTTCAGCGCGATCGCGCGGTCGGACCTGCGCAGCCTCGGCCGCCCCTTGCTGCGGGCCATGGTCGGCGAGCGGATCGAGGCGGCCTCGATCGGGGTCCTCGATGGCCACGAGGTCGTCTACATCGAGCGCATCCAGGCCGGCCTCGAGCGCCTGGCCGTGGACGTCCGCGTCGGCAACCGCGTTCCGGCCTACTCCTCGGCCCAGGGCCGCGCGATCCTCTCGCGGATGCCCGTCGAAATGCAGCGGGCGATCCTCGAGTCCGACCCGCCCCGGCGACTGACCGACCGCACCCTGATCGACATCGACAAGATCCTGGGGCTGATCGCCGAAGCCCGCGAGGCGGGCTACGCGATCTCCGAGCAGGAGACGGTCACCGGCCTGCGGGTGATCGCCGCCCCGATCACCGACGTCGACGGCGTGCCCATCGCCGCCGTCAGCGCCGCCGCCCCTTCGTTCGGTCGCACCTTGGACGAGTTCATCGCCGACGCCCGCGACCTCACCTGCGACGCCGCGGCCCGCCTGTCCGTGGCGGTCCGCGCCGCCGGCGGCATGGCCGCCCAGCGCCGCACCCCCTAGCCACAGTCCTCCCGGAGCCCTGATCACCGTGCCGCACCAGCTTGACCTCAAGGGTCTGATCCCCGCGATCGCCGTCCCTTTCAACGACGACTTCAGTATCGATGCGGCCGGCCTCACGCGCTTCGCCCGCTGGCTCTCCGGCCAGCGCGGCATCAAGGCCCTGATGACCAACGGCCATACCGGCGAGGTGTTCTCGCTGACGCCGGCCGAGCGCGCCGAGGTCACGCGCATCACTGCCGAGGCCGTGGAGGGCCGCGTGCCGGTCATCTCCTCGATCGTCTGCGAAGGCATCATCGACGCCCAGGAGCAGGCCGTGCTGGCGAAGACCGCCGGCGCCTCGGCGCTCGACATCATGCCGCCGCACCACTGGCTGCGCTTCGGCTTCCGGCCGCAGCATGTGATCGACTACTTCAACGCCATCGGCGACGCCTGCGGGCTGCCGCTGGTTGTCCACGTCTATCCGGCCTGGACCAAGTCGTCGTTTTCCTCCGAGCTGCTCGCCGACCTCGCGCGCCTGGACCACGTCCACGCGTTCAAGATCGGGACGCGCGAGATGAACAAGTACGCTCGCGACCTGAAGGCGATCCGCGCCGCGGCGCCCGACAAGGCGCTGCTGACCTGCCACGACGAATACCTGCTGGCCTCGCTGGTACAGGGCGTCGACGGGGCCCTCGTCGGGTTCGCTTCCCTGATCCCCAACCTGATCCAGGACCTGCTCGATGCGGTGGCCAAGGGCGACCTGAAGCAGGCGATGAAGCTCCAGGGCCTGATCGATCCGCTGAAGGACGCCGTCTACGGCGATGGCGAACCGACCGGCGAGGCGCACGCCTGCATGAAGGCCGCCATGGCCGCCGCCGGCATCTTCGACCGCGCCACGGTGCGGCCGCCGACCATCGCGCCCTCGCCCGCCGAACTGACCCGGATCGCCGCCGCCGTCGAGAACGCCGGCCTCGCCCGCCGTTCCGCGGCCTGACGCGTGCCCGCGGACGCAACCCCCACGACGGTCCTGGTGACCGGCAGCGGCTCCGGCATCGGCGCCGCCATCGCGCGCCGCCTGGCCCGTGACGGCTGGGGCGTGATCGGCGTCGACCTGACGCCGCAGGACGACGCGACGTTCCTGGCCGGCCGGCGGGTCTGCGACCTTACCGACCCGGCCCAGGTCGCCACGCTGGTGGCCGGCCTGCCACGGGTTCGGGCCGTCGTCCACGCGGCCGGCTTCATGCGGACCGCCGCGCTGGAGGACCTCGACCCAGCCAGCGGCGAGGCCATGTGGGCGGTGCACGTCCGCGCGCTCGAGCTGCTGGCGACGGCGCTCTGTCCGGCGATGCCGCCCGGCGGCCGCCTGCTCGCCATCGGCAGCCGCACCAGCGCCGGCGCCGCCGGCAGGAGCCAGTACGCTGCCTGCAAGGCCGCGGTCACCGCCCTGGTCCGCTCCTGGGCCATCGAACTGGCGCCGCGCGGCGTCACCGCCAATGTCATCGCCCCCGCGGCCACGTCCACACCCATGCTGTCCGACGCCGAGCGCACCGTCGCGCCCGTCACCCCACCGATCGGCCGCTTCATCGAGCCGGACGAAATCGCCGCCTATGCGGCCTTCATCCTGTCCCCCGACGCCGCGGCGATCACCGGCCAGGAACTGCTCATCTGCGGAGGCGCCTCTCTGTGACCACCACCCTCGCCCAACGCCCCAGGGGATCCTCCGTGACCACGCCGCGCATCGTCGACATCGTCGAGGTGACCAAGCCGATCGCCTCGCCCATCCGCAACGCCTACATCGACTTTTCCAAGATGACCGCGAGCCTGGTGGCCGTGGTGACCAACGTCGAGCGCAACGGCCGCCGCGTCGTCGGCTACGGCTTCAACTCCAACGGCCGCTACGGCCAGGGCGGCCTGATCCGCGAGCGCTTCGCCGACCGCCTGCGCGAGGCCGACCCGGCATCGCTGCTGGACGACACAGGCGACAACCTGGACCCGCACCGCATCTGGCGGGCGTTGATGACCAACGAGAAGCCGGGCGGCCACGGCGAACGCTCGGTCGCCGTCGGCACGATCGACATGGCCGTCTGGGACGCCGTCGCCAAGATCGCCGGCAAGCCCCTGTTCCGGCTGCTGGCCGAGCGCAGCGGCCGTGAGGCCGACCCCCGCGTCTTCGTCTACGCCGCCGGCGGCTACTACTATCCCGGCAAGGACGATGCGGCCCTGCGCGCCGAGATGCGCAGCTACATCGACCGCGGCTACAACGTCGTGAAGATGAAGATCGGCGGCGAGAGCCTGGCCGTGGACGCCCGCCGCATCGAGTCCGTCCTGGCCGAGATCGGCGCCGACGCCCGCCTCGCCGTCGACGCCAACGGCCGCTTCGACACCGCGACCGCCATCGAATACGCCAAGGTCCTCAAGCAGTACCCGCTGTTCTGGTACGAGGAAGCCGGCGACCCGCTCGACTATCACCTGCAGTCGGTGCTCGCAGAGTTCTACCCGGGCCCGATGGCGACCGGCGAGAACCTGTTCAGCCACCAGGACGCCCGCAACCTGATCCGCTACGGCGGCATGCGCCCCGACCGCGACTGGCTGCAGTTCGACTGCGCGCTGTCCTACGGCCTTGTCGAGTACATGCGCACGCTGGAGGTCCTCGACGCCGCCGGCTGGTCGGCCAGCCGCTGCATCCCCCACGGCGGCCACCAGATGTCGCTCAACATCGCCGCGGGCCTGGGGCTGGGCGGCAACGAGAGCTACCCCGACCTCTTCCAGCCTTACGGCGGCTTCCCCGACGGCGTGAAGGTCGAGGGCGGACACATCGTCATGCCCGAGCTTCCGGGCATCGGCTTCGAAGGCAAATCCGATCTGATCAAGGTCATGCGCGACCTGGCCGAATAGCCCAACAACAGCCCGCGGGGCCGGCCGACGGGCGGTGGAGGAAACATGAGCGCGGCGTACTCTCGCGAGGTCCTGATCATCGGATCGGTCGTCGCCTATATCGTGGCGACCAGCGTGCTGGCGTATGCCCTGCGCAGCCGCAACAGCGCCCAGTTCATGGTCGGCTCCCGCGCCCTGCCGGCGGCGGTCATCGCCGTGCTGCTGATGTCCGAATTCATCGGCGCCAAGTCCACGGTCGGGACCGCCCAGGAAGCGTTCGAGAAGGGGATGGCCGCGGGCTGGTCGGTGCTGGCGGCCGCGATCGGGTTCCTGCTCCTGGGGTTCTTCTTCGCGCGCCAGATCTACGCCTCGAAGCAGCACACCATCTCGGGTCTGATCGAGCAGCGCTTCGGGAACGGGACGCGCATCGTCGTCTCGCTGATCATGATCTACGCGCTCTTGCTGGTGAACGTCGGCAACTACCTGTCGGGGGCCGCGGCCCTCACCTCGGCGCTGCACATCAACCTGACCGCTTCGGCCTTCGTCATCGCAGCCTTCAGCGCGGTCTACTACGTCTTCGGCGGCCTCAAGAGCATCGCCTACGTGACCGTCCTGCACAGCCTGATGAAGCTGGCCGGAATCGCGATCCTGGTCGGCGTCGCCGCCACCCTGTCCGGCGGGCTCGCGCCGATCCGGGAGGGCCTGCCCGCGTCCTACTTCACCCTGGACGGCGCGATCGGCGCACCCACGATCTTCGCCTGGATCCTCGGCACCGTCGGCGCGATCTTCTCGACCCAGTTCATCGTCCAGGCGATCGCGTCGAACCGCGACGCGGCCTCGGCCCGGGCCTCCGTCTTCATGGCCGCCCTGATCTGCCTGCCCCTCGGCGTGGCCCTCGCCTTCGTGGGGGTGGCCGCCCGCTACCTCTATCCAGGCCAGGACAGCCTGTACGCCCTGCCCGTCTTCATCGCCAAGATGCCGGGCCCGCTCGCGGCGGTGGTCACCGTGTCGCTCGTCGCGTCCGTGCTGGTCAGCGTGAGCACCGTCGCACTCGCGACGACGGCGCTGGTCATGCGCGACTTCTACACCCCCTGGCGCAAACCCGCCCCCGAGCAGGAACTGCGCGCGACCCGCTACGTCGCCCTGGCCGTGGGCCTCGCGCCCTTGCTCTTCGTCTTCTTCACGCCCCACATCCTCGAACTCTCGTTCTTTACGCGGGCGCTGCGCCTTTCGATCGCAGTCGTGGCGCTGATCGGGGTCTATCTCCCCTTCGTCGGATCGCCCCGCGGCGCCGTCACAGCCCTGGTCACCAGCGGCGTGGCGACCACGGCCTGGTACCTGCTGAAGAACCCGCTCGGCATCGACAACATCTTCGTCGCCGCCTTCGTCCCGGCCGTCGTCCTGGCGCTGGACCGCCTGGTGTCCGGCCGCCGGCCAGCCCCGATCGCAACCGCCGGAGAGGCGCCGCAATGACCCGTCCGATCCTTTCGCTCGCCGCGCTCGCCGCCGTGGCCACGGCGTCGCCCGCGGCTGCACAGCCGGTTCAGGTCAGCCCCTCGGGAACCACCTCCATCCCGGCCCTGGACGCGCCGAGCAGCGCGCTGATGAGCCCGGAGGGCAACGCCTCGCGCGTCGAGCACATCCTCACCGAACGATCGCTGAAGGGCCGCTCGGTCGCCGACGTCAACGCCGCGCTGTTCGGCCCCCGGCTGGAGCGCACCAAGGCCGCCTACGCCGTCACCGCCAAGGCAAGCCGGATCGCCGGCGTCCCGGTCACCATCTATGAGCCGCGGGACGGGATCACCCCAGCCATGCGCGGCCGTGTCCTCATCAATGTCCACGGCGGCGGCTTCGTCGGCTGCTTCGTCGAGTGCGGCGGCCTGGAGTCGATCCCGCTCGCTGCCCTGGCCCGCGTGCGGGTCGTGAGCATCGACTACCGGCTGGCGCCGCAGGCGAAATACCCCGAGGCCAGCCAGGACGTCGCCGCCGTCTACCGTGAGATCCTCAAGACGATGCCGGCCCGCCACGTCGGCCTCTACGGATGCTCCGCGGGAGGCCTCCTGACCGCGCAGTCGCTGGCCTGGTTCCAGCGCCACGATCTGCCGCGCCCCGCCGCGGCGGGCGTCTTCTGCGCCGGCGGCGACCCCGGCATGGGCGGCGATTCCCGGATCACCGGCATGCTGCTGGGCGATGGCGAGCTTCCGCCGCCCCCGGCTCCAACCTCCGGTCCGCCCAGTCTCGGCTATATGCGCGGCGCCGCGTCGGCCGATCCGGCTGCCTACCCGGCGCGCGACCCGGCCACGCTCGCAAAGTTCCCGCCGACCCTCGTGGTCGTCGGCACACGCGACTTCGCCCTGAGCAGCGCGGTGAACCTGCACAGCAAACTGGTCGCGCTGGGCGTCCCCGCCCAGTTGAACGTCTGGGAGGGCGGTCGCCACGCCTTCTTCTACGACGAGCGCGTGCCGGAAGCCCGTGAGGCCTATGCCGTGATGGCCCGCTTCTTCACCGACCGACTGCGCTGACGCGTAGGGCCTGTGGTGGGCGTCGCAGCACCACATCGGGTCGAATAGTCCGGGCGTAGTCCCACCCCTGGACGGCGGCCTATGCGCGCGCGGCGGGCGCGGCCTCCCCGTGAACCGCCAGTTCCAGGGCGCCCCGGGCGCGGGAGAGGCGGCTCATCACCGTGCCGATCGGCACCTCGAGGATCTCGGCGGCCTCGCGGTAGGAGAGCCCTTCGATGAGCACCAGGGCCACCACCGATCGCTGGTCGTCCGGCAGCCGCAGGACGGCTTCGAGCGTGGCCTGCAGTTCGCGGCGCACGCCGGTGACGTGCCGGCCGTCCGACCCGGCGACCTGATCGGCAGCGTCCGGATCGGCCTCGACCCCGCCGCGGGAGCGTCGGCTGCGGACCAGGTCGATCCAGTGGTTCTGCATGATCTTGAACAGCCAGCTGTCCAGCCGCGTATCGGGCCGCCAGCTGTCCAGCCGGGCCAGCGCCCGCTCCACGGTGCTCTGCACCAGATCGTCCGCCTCGTCCTCCCGCCGGGCCAGCGTGAGCGCGAAGCGTCGCAGGCGCGGAAGCAACTCCACGATCCGGTCGGCAAGGTTCAGATGTCCGCCCAAGGAATCCACCGCGCCAGAGAGAAGGAGGGTCGCGATCCCAGGCTACATGCCCGGGCAAGATTCTCTCTTTGCGCTCCATCAAGCCGTCGCAGTCGCCGATGGCGCCAAAGTGGCCACCGATGGAATAAAACCGTCACGTGGCCGTTGTCGCTCTGAGTTCGTACGCACGCAGCCGACGCCCATGGATCGCAGATGATCACCGACGAGAGCCTGATGGCCTATCTGGACGGCGAGGCCGCCCCGGACCAGGCGCGTGCGATCGACGCGGCGCTGGGCGTGAATCCGGCCCTGCGCGCCCGGCTCGCGGCCCTGGAGGCGCGCGACCAGACCGTGCGGGCGGCTTTCGACCAGGTGCTGGACCGGCCGGTTCCCACCCATCTCGTGGACGCGGTTCGCAAGGCGGCGACACCCGACGTGATCCCGCTCAACCTGCATCGGCAGGGCCGCACCAGCGTGGTGGGTGGCGCGTTCGCCGTGCTGCGACGCCGACCGCTCATGGTCGCCGCGACGCTGGCCGCACAGGCCGCCGTGATCGCGGTCACCGCCACCGTCGCGCTCAGCCTTCAGGGCCCCGCGACGCCCACCGCACGGCCGCAGTACGTCGCCCTTGGCGCGGCGCCGCAGGCCACGACGGCCAACCTGATGATCATCTTCGACCCCGCGACCCCCGAGCGCGACATGCGCGGCGTCCTGTCCGGCCTAGACGCTCGGATCGTCGGCGGGCCGACCGCCGCGGGCGCCTATCTGGTGCAGACGCCGGCGGACGGCCGAGACGCGGCGGTCGCCAGTCTGCAGGCCCGCGACGACGTCATCCTGGCGCAGCCGATCGACGAGGGCCGGCGCTGATGCTGGCCCCTATCCTGCGGCGTCTTGCCTGCGGCCTCGTCGCCGCCCTCACCCTCGGAGCCACGGCACAGGCCGCCCCTCTGGCCGCCGCGCCGCAGCCCTCGCCGCCACAGCAGGTCCTGGTGTTGCTGCGCATGCCCCCGTCCCATGCGCGGCCCGGCGTCGTCGCCGCCGGCGGCTATGGCGACGAGGCCGGCCGCAGCGCCCGGCGGCGCACGGCGCTGCGCCTGGCGCAGGCTTACGGTCTGGCTCTGGTCGACGGCTGGGCCATGCCGCTGATGGGCCTGGACTGCTACATCATGGCCGTGCCGGCGGGCCGCTCGCCCGAAGACGTGGCCCGCGAGCTGTCGCACGAGCGGGCCGTGCGGATGGCGCAGGCGAACCACGTCTTTACCGCCCAGGGCCACGCGGAGGCCGGCGCCGACCCACTGCTCCCGGCGCAGCCCGCCGCGACGGAATGGCGCCTCAGCGCCCTGCACGAGTTGGCGACCGGTCGCGGCGTCAAGGTCGCGGTGATCGACAGCATGGTCGACGTGAGCCATCCCGATCTGGCGGGACAGGTGGAGTTGGCCCGCAACTTCGTCGCCAACCAGCCGGCCGCGCCGGAAGACCACGGCACCGGGGTCGCCGGCATCATCGCGGCGCGCGCCGACAACGGGGTCGGCATCGTCGGCGTGGCGCCCCGCGCGCGGCTCCTGGCCCTGCGGGCCTGCTGGCAGGTGGCGCCTCGCGCCGGGGCCGGCAACACCGTTTGCGACAGCCTCAGCCTCGCCCAGGCGCTCCATTTCGCCATCGACAACAGGGTCCAGGTCGTCAACCTGAGCCTCAGCGGGCCGCCGGATCCCTTGATGGCCGGGTTGATCGACATCGCCCTGGCCCGCGGCATCCGCGTGGTCGCCGCCTACGACCGCAAGGCGCCCCGCGGCGGCTTCCCGGCGTCGCACGCGGGCGTCATCGCGGTGGCCGACGAGTCGATGGCGAGGCCTCCGAGGGGTGTCTACAGTGCGCCCGGGCGCGATGTGCCCACGACTCGGCCGGGGGGAAGGTGGTTCGTCGTCGACGGCAGTTCGTATGCGGCGGCCCATGTGAGCGGCCTTCTGGCGCTGGTCAGCGAACGCCGCCCCGCCGGCCCGCGCCCGGTCACGCTGGTGTCCGCAAGGGCCGACGGTGAGATCGACGCCTGTGCCTCGCTGCTCCGCGTGGCCGCGCGCATCGCCTGCGCCTGCGCCACCGCGGCGATCGCGGACGCGGCCACCCGCTAGGCCCCGCCTGCCCCTCGCGCCCTGGATCCTTGCCGCGGCGCTCTCGTTCGCCGCCGCCGCGCCGGCCTCGGCGGGCGCGGCGCTCAGCGCCTCGGCCACCTCGGACTATCGCTACCGCGGCTACTCGCTCAGCGCGGAACGCCCGGCCGCGGCGCTCACCGCCAGCGTCGACCATTCGAGCGGCGCCTATATGTCGGTCTCCGGGATCGGCGTGCTGACGCGCCACGACGGCGGCAAGGCGGCCGGCTACCAAGCCTATCTCGGCTACGCCCGCCGTTTCGACGCCGACGCGAGTTGGGAGGTCGGGGTCTCCCACACCGACGCCCAGGAGTACTATCGGCCCCGCTACCGCGTCCGCTACACCGAGGTCTACGCGGGCGTGACGACACGCAAGCTCAGCGCCCACGTCTACTACTCGCCCAACTACCTGGGCGAGGACGTGCGCACCTTCTACGGCAGCCTCGACTGGTCGACGACGCCGGCGCCGGAATGGCGCGCCTTCGCCCACGCCGGGATGCTGATTCCGGTCGCCCGCAAGCCAACATCTGAGATCCACCGCGCACAGTACGACATCAGCGCGGGCGTCGCGCGCCGGTTCGGCGACGTCGAGATGCAGCTCAGCGTCGGCCACTTCGGCCCCGACGTCGACCTGGTCGCCGGCCAGGCGCAGGACGGCACGTCTGTGGTCCTCGGGCTCACCCATTATTTCTGACCCGCTCCGGAATAACGCCGGCGCCGGACCGTTGTCGTCGCGTGGGGGCTTCCACACGTGAGGAATACATCGTGGCGAAGAAAGACAGAGCTGGCGACGACCCCGGTCATGGCCATGGCCAGGACGACACCCATCCCGACGACCACATTGCGGCGACCACCGCGAGCGCCCGAGGCGCCGACGACCCCGCGGGCGACGACCGCGGCGGGCACGGCGCCGATGATCCCGCCGGCGACGACCCAGGTCATGGGCATGGCCAGGACGACACCCATCCCGACGACCGCATTGCCGCGACCACCGCGAGCGCCCGAGGCGCCGATGATCCCTCCGGCGACGACCGCGGCCGACACGGGGCCGACGATCCCGCCGGCGACGACCATGGCGGACATGGCGCCGACGATCCTGCGGGCGACGATCGCGGCGGCGCGGCCGCCATCCGCGGCGGCGCGTCGGATGACAGCCTGGCCGGCGGGGCGGCCGACGACCGCCTGCGCGGCGGGGACGGCGCCGACACCCTCAGCGGCGGCGCCGGCGCGGACACCCTGGACGGAGGCCATGGCGCCGACCAGCTGACCGGCGGTCCGGGCGCGGACGTCTTCCAGATCGACGGCGGGGCCAAGACCTTGGCGGGCCTCGACCGGATCCTCGATTTCACCCACGGCCAGGACAAGCTGGTGTTCGACGACGACGGCCTGGTCGCGACGCCCGCGAACTTCGCCACCGGCTCCGCGGCCGACTATGCCGCGGCGCTTGCCGACGCCAATGCGAAGCTGGCGTCCGGGGCGGACTATGTCGCGGTCCAGGTGGGCGGCGACGTCGTCGTGTTCGCCGCCGAACTCGGCGAGCACCACGTGGAATCCGCCGTGCTGCTGGTGGGCCGCACCCTGGCCGACATCAGCGCCAGCGACATCGGCTGACGAGGGCGCCGCGCCCTGGCGCGAAGGCGCCGGGGCGCGGGCCCCAATCCGCCCAGCAAGGCGGACTTACCGAACGTCCGAGATGGCGCGGACGTTACGGGTGGATGGAGACGTTCGGAGCCCGCGACAGCTGGGACGAATCCCGCCACGCGCGGACGGCAGCGGAATTGGATCGGCGATCCACCAGCAACGTTGCTGCTGGCGGTCAATAACGACGCCGCACCCTGTGACCGCCTTGCCTCCCGGCGAGAGATCGAGGCCCGTCGTTGCACTTGAGGTGAAATAAGAGCAGCCCTGGCCGGTGCCATGCGTACGCATGACGTCGTGGCGGTCGGTCAGGATCATCGACACCGACGGACTGCAGGCCTGGGTCGCCAGCCAGGAAGCCAGCAACTGACGCGGCGCGAGCCGATGAGCGCCGGGTCTCAGCCCCGCCGTCAGAGCGCGCAGGCGATCCCGCCTGCCTAGTCGAGGTTCAGCAGCGCCGGGTCGCCGCCCTGGGCGGCGATGTTGACGCTGACGGCGCGCTCGACAGCGAAGCGCAGCAGGGCGTGCGGCCCGCCCGCCTTCGGCCCGGTGCCCGAGAGGCCCTCGCCGCCGAACGGCTGCACGCCGACCACGGCGCCGATCATCGAGCGGTTGACGTAGGCGTTGCCGGCCGGGATCGCGCGCTGCACCTCGGCGGCGAACGCCTCGATGCGGCTGTGGATGCCCAGGGTGAGGCCGTAGCGCGCCTGCGCCAGGGGCTGGGCGGCGGCCGCGAGGTTGGCGGCGTCGTAGCGGACCACGTGCAGGATCGGGCCGAACACCTCCTTGGGCAGGAAGGCGGCGCCGGGGATCTCGGCCAGGGTCGGGGGGAAGAAGTGGCCGCCGGCCGGGACGTCCAGCCGCTCCAGCACCTTGGCCTCGGCCTCAAGCTTGGCGACGTGCGCCTCCAGCGCGCCCTGGGCGTCGGCGTCGATGACCGGCCCGATGTCGGTGCGCGGGTCGGCGGGGTCGCCAATGACCAGCGTCCGCATGGCGCCCTTCAGGCCGTCGACCAGCAGGTCCGCCGTGTCGTGGGGCACGAACAGGATGCGCAGCGCCGAGCAGCGCTGGCCGGCCGAGCCGAAGGCGGACTGCAGCACGTCGTCGATCACCTGTTCGCGCAACGCCGTGGTGTCCACGAACATCGCGTTCAGCCCGCCGGTCTCGGCGATGAACGGGACGATCGGCCCCTGGCGCGCCGCCAGGGTGCGGTTGATCGCCCAGGCGGTGTCGGTGCCGCCGGTGAAGGCCACGCCGTCGCAGCCCGGGTGGGCGGTCAGCGCCGCGCCCACCACGGCCCCGTCGCCGGGCAGCAGGTGAAGGAGGTCGGCGGGCACACCAGCGGCATGGAACAGCTTCACCGCCTCGGTGGCGATGATCGGGGTCTGTTCGGCGGGCTTGGCGACCACGCCGTTGCCAGCGGCCAGGGCGGCGGCGATCTGGCCGGTGAAGATGGCCAGCGGGAAATTCCACGGGCTGATGCAGACGAAGACGCCGCGGCCGTGCAGGCTCAGCTGGTTGGTCTCGCCGACCGGGCCGCGCAGGGTCTCGGGTCCGGCGAACTGCCGCTCGGCCAGGTGGGCGTAGTAGCGGCAGAAGTCGGCGGCCTCGCGCACCTCGGCCACCGCGTCCGCCAGGGTCTTGCCGGCCTCGCGCACGCAGATGGCGATCAGCCGCTCGCGGTGGGCTTCCAGCGCATCGCCCATGGCCCGCAGCACCTTGGCGCGCCCCTCGCCGGCGCGGCCGTCCCAGGCCGGCTGGGCGGCGCCGGCGGCCTTGAAGGCGGTGTCGACGTGGGCGGTCGTGGAGGCCCAGGTCTGGCCGATCTGGCGGGCGAGATCGGTAGGCGAGGCGGCCGGCGCGCCCGGGCCGTCCTGCAACAGCCGCCCGTTCACGATCGGGCCGGCGGCCAGGGTCTCCTGGTCGAGCGCGTCGAGGGCGACCGCCAGGCGGGTGCGCTCGGCGGCGATGGAGAGGTCGACGCCCTCGGAGTTCTTCCGGCTGGGCCCGTAGAGGTCGCGCGGCAGTGGGATCTTCGGGTGGGGCCCGGCGCCGGCGGCCTCGACGGCGCTGATCGGATCGACGACCACCTTCTCGATCGGGGTCTTCTCGTCGAGCAGCGCGTAGACGAACGAGGTGTTCGCGCCGTTCTCCAGCAGGCGGCGGACCAGGTACGGCAACAGGTCCTCGTGGCTGCCGACCGGCGCGTAGACCCGCAGCGGAAAGTCGCCGTAGCGGTCGGCGGCGGCGGCGTAGAGCGCCTCGCCCATGCCGTGCAGGCGCTGGAACTCCGGCGAGAGCCCCATCTGGCCGGCCATCAGCCGCACAGCGGCCAGAGTGTGGGCGTTGTGGGTCGCGAACTGGCCGTAGAGGTGCGGCGCCGCAGCCAGCAGGGCCCGCGCGCAGACCAGGTAGGAGACGTCGGTCGCCGCCTTGGTCGTGTAGACGGGATAGCCGGGCAGGCCCGCCACCTGGGCGCGCTTGATCTCCGAATCCCAGTAGGCGCCCTTCACCAGCCGCACCATCAGACGGCGGCCGGACGAACGGGCGATGCCGGCGACGGCTTCGATCACCTGTGGCCCGCGCTTCTGGTAGGCCTGCACCGCCAGGCCCAGGCCGCGCCAGGCGCCCAGCGCCGGCTCGCGCGCCAGCCGGTCCAGCAGCTCCAGCGAGATCGCCAGCCGGTCGGCCTCCTCGGCGTCGAGCGTCAGGTTGATGTCGCCCTCGGCCCCCATCACCGCCAGGCGCAGGATGCGGGGGTAGAGGTCGGCGAACACCCGCTCGCGCTGGCGCGCCTCGTAGCGCGGCGACAGCGCCGACAGCTTCACCGAAATCCCGTGGCCGCGTTCTGGCCCCTGCCCCTTCGCGCTCCGCGCCACGGCCTTGATCGCCCCGGCATAGGCGGCCTCGTAGCGGTCGGCGTCGGCGTCGGTGCGGGCGCCCTCGCCCAGCATGTCGAACGAGCAGGTGAAGTCGTCGGCGGCGGCGCGGCGCGAGGCCTTCTCGATGGTCGCGCCCAGCACGAACTGCTCGCCCATGATGCGCACGGCGGCCCCGACGGCGCGGCGGATCACCGGCTCGCCCAGCCGGCCGGCCAGGCGCTTGATGAAGCCCGGCAGGTCGGAGCGCGCCTCCTCGTCGGGATCGATCAACCTGCCGGTGAGCATCAGGCTCCAGGTCGAGGCGTTGACCAGGATCGAGTCGGACTGGCCGGCGTGGCTGGCCCAGTCGGCCGAGGCGATCTTCTCGGCGATCAGGCGGTCGCGGGTCTCCTCGTCGGGGGTGCGCAGCAGCGCCTCGGCCAGGCACATCAGCGCCAGGCCCTCGCGGGTGGACAGGCTGAATTCCTGCAGGAAGCTCTCGACCACGCCCTGGCGGTTGGCGTTCTTCCGCGCCGCGCGCACCAGCGCCTCGGCTTCGGCGCGCACCGCTTCGCGGTCCTGCTGGGAGAGCGGCTTGGTGGCGAGCGCCTCGGCCAGCGCCGTGCGCTCATCCACGAACTTCGACCGGTCCAGATGTCCTTCCACGCCGCCGCTCCCTTGCACAACGTTCGGAATATCCCGGGATCGTGCGAATGTGCTACGTCATTTGCTTGCCATTGCCGAACTCTGGACAAAGAAACGTTTCCGATGACGCAGGATATCCGCCTAGACGACACGGATCGCCGGCTGATGCGCGTCCTGCAGGCCGACGGCCGGATCAGCAATGCGGACCTGGCCGCCCGATGCAACCTGTCGCCGTCCGCCTGCTCGGAGCGGACGCGCCGGCTGCGCGAGTTGGGCTTCATCAAGCACTTCGCCGCCGTGCTCGATCCGGCGATGGTCGGCCGCTCGCTGATGATCTTCGTGGAGGTGGTCCTCGACCGCACCACCGAGGACGTCTTCGAGGCCTTCGCCCAGGCGGCGCGCCGCGCCCCGGACGTGCTCGAGTGCCACATGGTGGCGGGCGGCTTCGACTACCTGATCAAGGCGCGCGTGCAGGACATGACCGCCTACCGCGCCTTCCTCGGCGAGGTGCTGGTGCAGATGCCGGGGGTGCGCGAGACCCGGACCTATGCGGTCCTGGAGGAGATCAAGTCCACGACGATCCTGCCCGTGTGAGCCGCTGTCGCCGCCGCCGCGAGGTTCGGCTACGGAAGGTGCGAGACCGGCTCTAGTCTGCGGCGCCCGCCGCCGGCGCGGGCCGCCAGGGGAGCCTTCGTGAACCGCCGCACCGTCCTTGCCTTGTCGGCCGCCGCCCTCGCGCGGCCGGCCCTTGCCGCCGCCGATCCCATCGCCGGCCTGACCGTGATCAACGCCCTGGGCGGCCTGGACGACCCCAACTTCCCGGACGCGCCGCCGGCGACGCTGACGTCGCGCATCCTCCGCGACGCCCATGCCTCGGGGACCACGGCGGTCAACGTCACCATCGGCTTCGTCGCCGGGCCGGAGGAGCCGTTCCAGAAGACGGTCGCCGACGTGGCGCAATGGCAGCGGCTTATCGAGGCCAACGCGGCCGACCTCGTCCTGATCCGCTCGGCCGCCGACATCGCCCGGGCCAAGGCTCAGAAGAAGGTCGGCGTGATCCTGGGCTTCCAGAACGCGGCGATGATGGGCGACGAACCGGCCCGCGTGGACATCTTCGCCGACCTGGGCGTCCGCGTGATCCAGCTGACCTACAACCTGCCCAACCAACTGGGCGACGGGTCGATCGCGCCGCAGGGCCGCGGCCTCACCGAGTTCGGGCGCAAGGTGGTGGACCGGCTCAATGCGCGGCGCGTGATGGTCGACCTCAGCCACTCCGGCCGCCAGATCTGCCTGGACGCGGCGCGCTACTCGAAACAGCCGATCAGCATCAACCACACCGGCTGCCGCGCGCTGACCGACCTGCCCCGCAACAAGACCGACGAGGAGCTGAAGCTGGTCGCCGACAAGGGCGGCTTCGTCGGCATCTATTTCATGCCGTTCCTGAACCTGTCGGGCCATGCCCGGGCGGCGGACGTGGTGGCGCACATCGAGCACGCGCTGAACGTCTGCGGCGAGGATCACGTGGGCCTGGGCACCGACGGCGGCACGACGCCGATCGACGACCTCGAAGCCTACAAGGTGGCGCTGGCCAAAGAGCACGACGACCGGGTCGCCAAGGGGATCGCCGCGCCGGGCGAGCGGGCCGACACCCATCCGTTCGTCGACGACCTGCGCGGGCCGGACCAGTTCCGCAAGCTCTACGGCCTGCTGGCCGCCCGAGGGCACAAGCCAGCCCGCATCGAGAAGATCCTGGGCGGCAACTTCGTCCGCTACGCCCGCGACGTCTGGGGCTAGCCGCGCGCCGGAGCGGCCCGCGCTACAGCGCGATCGTGAAGCGGGCGCCGGCGCCGGGGGGCGTCGGCTCCAGCAGCAGCTGGCCGCCCTGGCTCACCACCGCCTGCCGCGCCAGCGCCAGGCCGATGCCGCTGCCCTCAGGCTTGGTGGTGAAGAAGGGGCGGAAGATGTCGGCGGCGTGGATCTCGGCGACGCCGGCCCCGCTGTCCTCGACGCTGATCGCCGCTCCGTCGCCCGACGGCCGGGCCCAGAGCCGCACGGTTGGTGGCCTGGTCGGCCCGGCCAACGCCGCCTCCGCTGCATTGGTCAGGAGGTTGAGCAGCGCCTGAGTGGTCAGGTCGGGGTCGATGCGGATCAGGATGTCGGGCCGCGGCGGCTCGGCCTCCAGGCGCACGCCCCGCGGCGCCGTGGGGGTCTCGACCCGCGGGGGGGCCTGGGCCTGCCGCGCCTCCTGGTTGCCCGGCGGTGGCGCGGGGGTGGCCCCCCGCGCCAGCTCTCGATAGGCCTCGACGAAGCGGTGCAGGCCGCCCGTGCGCCGGGCGATCACCTCCACCGACTGCCGCGCCGTCGCCACGTCGTCGGGCCGCCCCTCGGCCAGCAGCTCGGCGGCGCTCTCCGCCAGCGACGCCAACGGGGTCAGCGAGTTCATGATCTCGTGGCTCAGCACCTGCAGCAGTTCGCGCAGCGCCGCCGCCTCGGCCGCCTGGAGCTCGGACTCGATGTCGGTCAGCGCGGCGAGCCGGAGTGCGCCGCCCGCCCCCACCACCTCGGCCACCGATAGCGCGTAGGTCCGCAGCACGCCGTCGGACGGCAGGCGGATCGTGCGCCGCGTGTCCGGCGTGGCGGCGACCAGGGCCGCCGCCAGGTCGCCGTCCGGATCGTCCACCACCCCGTCGGTGCGGAAGAGGCGGCGCGCGGCGCGGTTCACCGCGGTGGGCGGGCCGCCCGGCTGCCCGGTGACCAGCGGCGTCGGCGCCTGGTCGAGGAACGCCTGTAGGGTGCGCCGCTCGCGCTCACGGTCCAAGTGCGCGGGCGGGATCTCGGGCGCGGGATCCGGACCCGGTCCCGCAGACAGCAGCCGCGCGGCGGTCCAGGCGCCCGCCCCGGCCGCCGCCAGGATCAGCAGCAGGGTGTTGGCCGCCAGGTGCGCGCGCCAGGCGAACATCGCCAGCGCCCCGCAGCCGAACACCAGGGCCTGGATCGCGAGGCCCGCCCAGAAGCGCCTAGAGCCCATGCTTGACCATGCGCCGGTAGAGCGCCGCCCGCGTCAGGCCCAGCTCGCGGGCCGCGTGGCTGACGTTGTGGCCGTGCCGCTTCAGCGCCGCCTCGACCATCGCCTTTTCCGAGCGGGCGAGGTTGAGGTCTGCGGCGTTGGGCGCCGTGGCCGCCCCCGCGACCGGTGGGGCGAGGTCCCCGGCCGTCAGCACGTCGCCTTCCGACAGCACCACCGCCCGCTCGATCGCCTGGCGCAGGCCGCGCACCGCGCCGGGCGGCGGCCGGCGGCGAATCTGCTCCAGCGCGGCCGGGTCCAGCGGCTTCGGCGGCTTCGCGTAGCGCCGCGCGAACAGGCGGGCGAAGTGCTCGGCCAGCAGCACCGCATCCTCGCCGCGCTCTGCCAGCGGCGGCAGGGTGATCTCCACGGTGCTGAGCCGCGCCTTGAGGTCGTCGCGCAGGCCCGCCGCGCCGTTGCGGCTGGCCGCCACCAGGCGGACCTCGCGCGCGGCTTCCAGGATGTCGCGCAGCCGCGCCTGCTCGGCCGCGCCCAGGTCGCCCACCTCATCCAGGAACAGCGTCCCGCCCTCGGCCGCCCCGAGCGCCGCGGAGATCGCCTCGGCCCCGGCGCCGCGAACATCCAATCGCGTGAAGCCGCCCGGGCGGCCGGAGCGCGTGTGCAGCGCCCGGGCGACTAGGCTCTTGCCGGTTCCCGCCTCGCCGTGGACCAGCACCGCCGCGCCCGTCGGGCCGACGCGGGCGACTAGGTCCCGCGCCCGCTGCATCGCCGCGCTGTCGCCGAGGATCAGGAGTTCGTCGTCCAGCGCCGGTCCGCCCTCGCCGCCGCGGCGCCGGCGGCTCAGCGCCACCGCGTCGCGCACGGTCTCCAGCAGCCGCGCGTTGCTCCACGGCTTCATGACGAAGTCGCTGGCCCCGGCCTTCATCGCCGCCACGGCGATCGAAATGCCGCTGTGGCCGGTGACCACCACGACGACCGCGTCGGGATCCTGGCCGCGGATCTCGGCCAGCCACTGGAACCCCTCGGCGCCGGTCGTGGCGCCGCGGGCGAAGTTGAGGTCCAGCAGGATCACGTCGATCGTCTCGGCGACCAACAGGCTCCAGGCCTCGGCGGGGCTGCGCGCGGACAGCATCCGAAGGCCGTTGCGCTCCAGCAGCACGCGCGCGGCGGTCAGCACATCGGGGTCGTCGTCGACGAACAGGATGACCCCGGATTCACTTGACAGTCCCTCAGCCATGTCCGGAAACTAACACCTCGTCCGAAAGCGGGCGACGGCGCCCGCGGCCACTCAAAAACATCAATAAAAACGCGATCTTAGATACCGGCCAAGCCGCGCTATGCTGACGCCTCGAACCTTGCATTCCAGGCCCATGGCGTCCAGTTCCCACATCTCCCGTTTCCCGACCCCGCCCGACAGCATGGACCGCCCGGTGGCGCGTCCGAAACGGCGCAGGCAGCTGATCATCGGCGGCGCGATCGCGGCTGTCGTGGCGGCCGGAGGGCTTCTCGCCTGGCTGATGCCGCAGGCCAATTCCGTCGCCGTGAAGCGCTCCGAGACCGAGGTCGCCGAGGTCCGCCGCGCGCCGTTCCAGGACTATGTGCCGGTCCGCGCCGCGGTCGCGCCGCTCACTACCGTCTTCGTCACCGCCGTCGAGGGCGGCCAGGTCGAACAGGTACTGGCGCTGGACGGGGCGCAGGTAGCGGCCGGCGCGCCGCTGGCCCGGCTGGCCAACCCGCAGCTGCGCCTGGCCGTGACCTCCCGCGAGGCCGAGATCACCGGCCGGCTGGGAGACGTCAGCGGCCAGCAGCTGGCGCTGCAGCGGGCGGACGCCGAGCGGGCGCGCGACCTGGCTGCCGCCAACTTCGACCTGCTGAAGGCGCGACGTGAACTGGAGAAGCGCCAGCGCCTGTTCGACGCCGGCTTCGAGTCGCCGGCCGGCCTGAAGACCGCGTCGGACGAGGCCGCCTACCAGCAGGCCCGCGTCGCGGCGCTGCAGGCCGGCGGCGCGCGCGAGACCGCCCTGGGCGCGGCGCAGCAGGCGCAGGTCCAGGCCCTGGCTGGCCGCCTCAACGCCAACCTGGACGTCGTGCGCGCCAGCCTGGACGCCCTGGTGATCAAGGCCCCGGTCGCGGGCCGCCTGACCAACTTCCTGCTGCAGCCCGGGCAGAACCTGACCGTCGGCGAGGCGCTGGGGCAGGTGGACTCCGAGGGCGCCTACAAGCTCACTGCCGAACTGGACGAGTTCTACCTGGGCCGCGTCAGCCCCGGCCAGACCGCCACCGCCGACATCGCCGGCCAGGCCGTGCCGCTGCGCGTCACCCGCGTGCTGCCGCAGGTGACCCAGGGCCGCTTCCACGCCGAACTGGCCTTCGTCGGCGCCTCGCCCGCCGGCCTGCGGCGCGGGCAGACCGTGGACCTGCGCCTCGTGCTGGGCGGCACCCGGCCGGCCGTCGTCCTGCCCAACGCGGCCTGGATGGAAGCCTCCGGCGGGGCGTTCGCCTTCGTCCTCCGCCCCGACGGCCGCCACGCCGACCGCCGCGCCATTACCGTGCGCCGCCGCAATCCCCAGCAGGTGGAGGTCGCCGCCGGCCTACGCCCCGGGGAGCGCGTCGTCGTCTCGTCCTACGCGGGCCTCGAGCCCTACCACCACCTCATCCTGCGCTGAGAGACCCCATGATCGTGCTCGCCGACATCCACCGCCTGTTCCGGTCTGACGAGGTCGAGACGACGGCCTTGCGCGCCATCGACCTCAGCATCGACGAAGGCGAGTTCGTCGCCATCATGGGGCCGTCGGGCTGCGGAAAATCCACCCTGCTCAACACGCTGGGGATGATCGACCGGCCGACCAGCGGGCGCTATTTGTTCAAAGGCGAGGACATCAGCGACCTGAACGAGGCCGCCCTGGCGCGCCGGCGGCGCGACAACCTGGGCTTCGTGTTCCAGAGCTTCAACCTGATCGACGAGCTGACCATCCACGAGAACGTCGAGCTAGGGCTGGTCTACCGACGCTGGGCGGGCAAGGAGCGCCGGGCCAAGGTGGAAGCGGCGCTGGATCGGGTCGGAATTGCTCACCGCTCGCGCCACTATCCGCACCAGCTCTCGGGCGGCCAGCAGCAGCGCGCCGCCATCGCCCGCGCCGTGGTCGGCGCCCCCTCGCTGATCCTGGCCGACGAACCCACCGGCAACCTGGACAGCGAGAACGGCGAGCAGGTGATGGAGATCCTGAAGAGCCTGAACCGCGAGGGCACGACCATCGTCATGGTCACCCACTCGCCCGCCCACGCCGACCTCGCGAAGCGGGTGGTCAACATGCTGGACGGCCGGATCATCGTCTCCGCCCGCCGGGCCGCGTGACCGCCATGTGGGGCAACTACGCGCTCTCGCTCTACCGAACCCTGTCGCGCCATCGGCTGTACGCGGCGCTGAACACGCTGGGGCTGGCGTTCGGCATCGCCGTCTGCACGATCCTCTTGCTGGTGGTCCGCTTCGAGACTGGCTTCGACCGCTGGATGCCGCGCGGCGAGGGGATCTTCCGGGTCAACCAGATCGCCACCTTCGCCGGCCGGCCGCCGAACGACTCGCCGGCCACCCAGGCGGTGCTGCTGCCGCACCTGCTGAACGACTTCCCGCAGATCCAGGCCGGCACGCGGCTGATGGAGTCGGACTTCGTGGTCCGCAACGGCGAGCGGCAGGCGTTCGAGCGGGTGATGCTCGCCGACGCGGCGATCTTCGACGTGTTCCCCCTGCCCTTCGTGGCCGGCGACAAGACCTCGGCGCTGGCCGACACCTCCAGCCTGGTGATCAGCCAGGCGATGGCGAAGAAGTACTTCGGGACCGAGGCGGTGCTGGGCCGCCGGCTGACCGTGGTCGTCGACGGCGACCCGCGCGACTACCGCATCACCGGCGTGATCCGCGACATCCCCGCCGACAGCAACCTGAACCTCGACTTCATCGGCCGCTACAGCCCCGACGTGCTGCCCCGGCGCCGCGACGAACAGGATTCCTGGGGCAGCAACTTCCTGCACACCTACCTGCGGCTGAAGCATCCCTCGGACGCGGCGGCGATCCAGTCGGGACTGAAGGCCTTCGTCGATCGCACCCTGCCGCGGGACGGCCCCGAGCTGCCCAGCACGCACCGCCAATACAATCTGCTGCCGCTCGCCCGCCTGCACTTCTACGACGCCAAGAATTCCGAGGCCTTCCGGCCCGGCGTGGACCCGCTGTTCATCGGCGCGCTGGGCGTCATGGGCGTGGTGACCTTGCTCATCGCGGTGGTGAACTACGTCAGCCTGGCCACCGCGCGGGCCGGGATGCGGGCGCGCGAGGTGGCGGTGCGCAAGGTGATGGGCGCCACGCGCCGCGCGCTGATCGTGCAGTTCGTGGCCGAGTCCCTGGCCATCGCCGCCGTCGCCGGCCTGATCGCCGCGGCCCTGGTCGAGTTGGCCCTGCCGGCGGTGAGCGCCATGCTGGGCGAGCCGATCCGCATGACCTACTTTGGCGCCCAGGGCGTCGCCCTGCCGCTCATGGGCCTCTGCCTGCTGGTCGGGCTGATGGCCGGCGTCTATCCGGCCTTCGCGCTGTCCGCCTTCCGGCCGGCTTCGGTGCTGGCCTCGGCGCGCACGCCTGGCGGCGGGCGGGCCGGGGCGCGGATGCGCGAGATCCTCGCCGTCGGCCAGTTCGCCATCGCCATCAGCCTGATGATCTGCACGGCGGTGATCTTCGGCCAGATGCAGTACCTGCGGCACGCCGACATCGGCTTCCGGCGCGACGGCCTGCTGATCGTGCGCGGCCTGGGCAAGCTGGAGGTCGCGCCGCGCATGCGCGCCATCGTCGACGCCTTCCGCGAGACGCCCGGGGTGATCTCGGTCACCGCCTCGGACCGCCGGCCGAACAACGACTCCGAGGCCAACGGCAACGTCATGCTGCTCAGCAACCCCCAGAAGGAGCCGATCCTGGCCCGCGAGAAGGTCGGCCCCGACTACTTCAGGACCTACGGCCTGGAACTGCTCGCCGGCCGCTTCCTCGACCAGGCCCACGGCATGGACGACAAGGCCGGCGTCGACGCCGAAATCATCGCCGCCCGCGGCGGGATCAACGTCATGGTCAACCAGAGCGCCGCCCGCGCCTTCGGCTTCACCGATCCGCGGAAGATCATCGGCGAGCGGATCAGCCTCGGGCGCACCACGGCCGGCAAACGGTATGTGGGCACGATCGTGGGCGTGGTGCGCGACGTGCGCTTCATCTCTCCGCGCAACCCGCCGCCGCCGCAAACCTATGGGCTGGACAGCGCGCTGGGCCCGATCGACCGGCCCAGTTCCTGGGCCGCGGCGGTGCGGGTGCGCGACGGCGACCAGGCCGAGGTGCGGCGCCGGCTGGAGACCGTGTGGCGCAAGCTGGCGCCCGGCGTCCCCTTTCAGGCCGACACCGTCGAAGTGACCATGAAGCCCTTCTACGACGCCGACGCGCGGCGCGGGCAGCTGT
Source organism: uncultured Phenylobacterium sp. (assembly GCA_966096115.1). GTDB lineage: Bacteria > Pseudomonadota > Alphaproteobacteria > Caulobacterales > Caulobacteraceae > Phenylobacterium. The sequence continues at coordinate 9,490 of CBHTUE010000006.1, read as the reverse complement.
TCGCGGTGGGCGCGGTGCTGTCTGCGGCAATCGCCTGCCTGGGCCTCTATGGGTTGGCGGCGTTCAATACGAGCCGCCGAGTGAAGGAGATCGGCATCCGGAAGACCCTGGGAGCCTCCACGGCGGACGTCCTGCGGCTGCTGGTCGGCGAGTTCCTGCGGCCGGTGCTGTGGGCCAACCTTGTCGCCTGGCCGGTTAGCTGGTTCGCCATGCGCTCCTGGCTGGCCGGCTTCGACCAGCGCATCGAGCTCAACCCCGCCTATTTCCTGGCCCCCAGCCTCGCCGCGGTGATCGTGGCCGTGCTGACGGTCGCCGAGCAGGCGATCCGTGTGTCACGCGCAGAGCCCTCGCGGGCGCTGCGGTACGAGTAGGCGGGCGGCTTCACGCCATCCTGATTTGGGGCCGCAGCCGGCGGCGGAGCGCGCCGCCGGCGCCCGCGAAGCCCAGCAGCATCAGCGCCCAGCTGGTCGGTTCCGGCACGCCGGCGCTGGTGACCGTGAAGTCGAGGCCCGTCGAGTCGTTCGAATAGGTCGCCCCCGGCGCGATGATCACGCCGAAGACGTCGTTCTTCGCGAGCGTGAACGTGCCGCTGCGGGTGTAGCTGAGGTTGCCGGCGCCCAGCACGGTCAGTGGGGTGGTGCCGACCACGCCGCCCAGGTTGGAGAGGCCGATGGCGACCACGCCGGTCGGCGAGCGGTCCAGGATGTTCAGCGACAGGACGAAGTCGTAGACGCCAGCGCTCGGCGCGCGGAACAGCACGGCGATCGGGTTGGGATTGCCGGGATGCACGAGCAGCCGATCGTTCGGGATGGTGTAGGTGCCCTCGGCCCCGCCGGTCAGAGACTTGTAGACCCCGGGCAGGCTGCCGCCGTCCTGCAGGCAGTAGGCGGCGGTGACGATGCAGGCGCCCACAGGCGCGCTCAGCGCCGTCGCCATGCCGCCGGGCCCGGCCGGCAGCTTCAGGTAGCTGAAATTGCCCGCCCCCTGCGTGCCGTTGAAGCTGTCGTAGGCGTCATAGACGGTGGCCGCCTGGGCCGCGGAGCCGAGCGCGAGCGCACCGGCGAGGACTGCAAGAAACTTCATGGAACTCACCCCCTGGATCGTCGGCGCGCGTACGCCGTGGTCCCGTTACTGATGTCGGTCCCGAGCCTAGGGCGGCTGCGATTCACAGGCCATTAGACCGGATGGTCTACGCATGGGGGTGGCCCAGGGGTGGGACGCCAGCGTAAGCGCTTCTCTTGACAGGGAAACTCGCGCCTCGGATCGTCTGGGCAGTTGGGGGGCGTAGCCAGTTGCACGCGGCGTATCGCGACCTGATCCTCGTCAACGAGACGCGGACGGAGCTGAAGGGCAGCATCGCCGCCTGGGTCGGCCTGTGCGTCGTCACCGCCTTTCTGGCGGTGCTGTTCGCCGGTCGCGCCGAGCCCATCGGCTTCGCCCTGTGGCTGGGCGGGATCGGCGTCTTTCTCGGCGGCTGGCTCATGGCCTGGATCGCGTTCATCCGCAGCCCGCCGACCGACGAGGCCATCCTCAAGCGCTGGATCCCCGGCGCGAAGGCCGGGATGACCCTGAGCAACCTCGCGACCGCCTGGAGCGTCTGGGTCTTCCTGCCGGTAGCCGAACCCGAGCTGCGGGCGCTGCTCATCGTGCTGTTCGCCTGGTACCTGATCATCCAGTTCGCCGCCGCGACCGAGGCCACCCAGGTGCTGCAGAGCGCCGTAGTCCTGGTGCTGGGCTCGCTCACCGCATGGCTGCTGACGGCGCGGCCGCCCTACTTCGTGCCGCTCTCGCTGTTCCTGCCGTTGTTCGGGGCGACCCTGATCGCGATCCGCCGCTTCGTCCGCCAGGCGGTGGTGGCCTCGCGTGTCGCGCAGGCCGCGGCCGACGCGGCCCGCGACGAACTGGCCGCGGCGCTCATCGACCTTGAGCGCGAGCGCGACGCCAAGACCCAGTTCATCCGCGCCGCCTCGCACGACCTGCAGCAGCCGCTGCAGGCCGCCGGCCTGTTCCTCGACCGCGTGAAGCCGGGGGGCCGCGCCGCCGAGCAGGTCGCCGCGCTGGGCGGGCTGCGGCGGGCGCTGACTGCGGCGCGCACGCTAGTGGCCTCGATGCTGGAGCACCTGAAGCTGGAAGGCGGGGCCGTCGTACCGGATATGGCGACCTTCCCGGCCGGCGACCTTTTCGAGCGCGTGCTGCTCACCCAGGGCCCCGCCGCGGCCGCCGCAGGCATGCGGCTCGCCGTCGCGGGTCAGCGGGCGCTTCTGTGCGCCGATCCCCTGCTGCTCGCACGGGCCGTCGAGAACCTGGTGGCCAACGCCATCCGCCACTCCGGCGGCCGGCGCGTGGTGATGGGCGCGCGGGCGCGGGCGGGTCAGACCGTGATCTGGGTCGTGGACGACGGCCGCGGCCTTTCGCCCGGTGACGAGGCCCGCATCTTCAGCCCGTTCGAGCAGGGCGCGCGGGTCGGCGGCGCGGGCGGCTTCGGCCTGGGCCTGGCGGCCACCCGCAACCTGGTGGCGCTGATGGACGGCGACTGCGGCGTCCGCCTGGGCGTGACCCGCGGCGCCGCGTTCTGGATCGCCCTGCCACCTGCCCCGGCCGACTCCGCCGTCCGATGCGCGGCCTGATCTGCGACGACCATCCGCTGATGCGCGAGGCCCTGGCCGGGTCCCTGCGCGACCGCTGGCCCAGCCTCGTGCTGGACGAGGCCGGCGACTATCCCGCCGCGTGGTCTCTGGCCGATGCCGGCCCCGACTTCTGCCTCGTCGACCTCGGCATGCCCGGCGCCGAGCCGGTCGAGGGTCTCAACGCCCTGCGCGCGCGCGCGCCGCACGCCGTCATCGTGGTCCTGACCGGCCTCACCGACGCGGTGCTGCTCGCCGCGGTGCGCGCCTGCGGCGTCGCCGCCGTCCTCTCCAAGAACACCGAGGCGGCGACGCTGATCGACGCCATCGCCGCCCTGGCGCCCAGCCTCCAGGCCCTCGAAGCCTCCCGCCTCCCACCCCGCCAGCAGGAGGTGCTCGGCCTCCTGGCCGAAGGTCTCACCAACAAGGAGATCGCGCGGCGCCTCGGCATCTCCCCCGCGACGGTCAAGATCCACGTCGCCCGGCTGAGCACCTGGCTGGGCGCCGCCAACCGCACAGACGCCGTCGCCCGCGCGCAGCGGGGACGGATGATCTAGGGCCGGACGCGCCGCGCGCAGCCCCTCCCCGACCCAATCGTGCACGGGCCTTTGAGGCGATCGCGTCGCGGCGCCGTCAGTGGGACGGGGGCGTCCGAGCGGAGGTCCGAATTGAGTGAGCTTTCCAGTGGCCGTGAGGACGACGGCAAGGTGATCCGGCTGCCCTCTCCGAAGACGCGTGCGGTGGTGGCCGACCCCGGCCATCCGCAGTGGGACGCCCTGCGGGCCTTCATCGCCGAACGCTTCGAGCGCGCCCACGGGGCGCGGGTGACGGCCGACTATCCTTGGATCGCGGGCCTGGTGGCCGGCGACGGTGAAATCCTGGCCGCGGCCGGGGTGCGGTTCGCCGAGGCGGGGCCGCTGTTTCTGGAATCGTACCTGGATGCGCCCATCGAGGCGGAGGTCGCCCGGGTGTTCGATGGGCCCGTCACCCGCGAGATGATTGTCGAGATCGGCAGCCTAGCGTCGACCCACCCGACGTGGTCGATGCAGCTGTTCGACGGCCTGCCGGCCTGGCTGGCGGGCGTGGCGGGGCGACGGTTCGCGGTGGCGACCCTGCGCCCGGAGCTGGCGCGGATGCTGGACCGTTCGGGCTTCGGCCTCCGCCCGATCGGCGAGGCCGATCCGGCTCGGATCGGCGGCGGGGACGCCTGGGGCGAATATTACGCGGCCAAGCCCCGGATCTATGCCGGGCGGGTGAGCGGCGGCGCGGCGCTGGGCCTGATGCGTGAGCGGCTGCGCGCCCGGGTGATGGAACGCCAGGCGCGGCGTGGCGCGAGGGCCTCGGCGTGAGCGAGTTGCTCGACGCGATCGCCCGCCGCGCGGCCGCGACGCCCGACACGCCGGCGGTGAACGACGGCCGCGACACGCTGGGCTGGGCGGCGCTGGCGTCGGAGATCGCCGCGGCGCAGGCCTGGCTGACGCACGCGCTGGCGGGACAGCCGGACACGGCGCCGGTCGCCCTGGCGCTGGACAATTCGCCGGCCTGGGTGGTGCTGGACCTGGCGCTGGCGGGGCTGGGCCGCCCCTGCCTGCCGCTGCCGCCGTTCTTCACCCTCGAGCAGGTGCGCCACGCGCTCGCCGACGCAGGCGCAAGCCTGCTGGTGCGCGCCCCCGCCACGGTCGATACCCTCATCGCGACCGTGGCGGGCCAGCCGCTGGAGGCCGTGCCGACGGGCCTGCCCGCCCGGCCGCTGCACCCTGGGACGGCGAAGATCACCTACACCTCCGGCTCCACCGGGACGCCGAAGGGGGTGTGCCTGTCGCAGCCGCAGCTGGAGACCCTGGCCGCGTCGCTGGTGGAGGTCATCGGGTCCGAGTACGCGGGCCGGCATCTGGCGGTGCTGCCGCTGGGGGTGCTGCTGGAGAATGTGGCGGGGCTGTATCCGACCCTGCTGGCCGGGGGCTGCTATGACGTGCGGCCGCTGGGCGAACTGGGCCTCGGCGGGGGCGGGCCGCCCGACCTGGAACGGCTGGTCGACGTGGCCGAGGCGGCCGGAGCCGCCAGCATGATACTGGTCCCGGAGTTGCTGCGCGGCCTGATGGCTGTGCTGGCGCGGACCGGGCGGCGGCTGCCGGCGCTGAAGCTGGTGGCGGTGGGCGGGGCCAAGGTCGCGCCGCAGCTGATCGTCGGCGCGCGCGCCCTGGGCCTGCCGGCCTACGAGGGCTACGGCCTCAGCGAGTGCGGCTCGGTGGTGGCGCTGAACACGCCCCGCGCCGACCGGCCGGGCACGGTGGGCCGCGTGCTGCCGCACCTGTCGGTCACCCTGGCGGACGACGGCGAGATCGTGGTCGGGCCGCAGCCGTTCCTGGGCTACGTGGGCGCGCCGGCGCAGACCGGCCCGTACAGCACCGGCGACCTCGGCCGGATGGACCCCGACGGCCGACTGTCCATCACCGGGCGCAAGCGCAACGTGCTGATCACTGCCTTCGGCCGCAACGTCGCGCCGGAGTGGGTGGAGAGCGAGCTGCTGGCCGAGCCTGAAATCGCCCAGGCGGCGGTGTTCGGCGAGGCGGCGGCCAGCCTCTGCGCCCTGGTGGTGCCGTCGCGGGCCGAGTTCGCCGGCGAGGCCATCGCCCAGGCCATCGCGCGCGTTAACGCCCGGCTGCCGGACTACGCCCGCGTCGAGCGCTGGCGCGGCCGGGGCCCCTTCGATCCCGCCACCGGCGAGGTGACGGCCAACGGCCGCCCGCGCCGCGACGCCCTCCTCGCGGCCCACCGCGACTTCATCGACCCCCAGACCTGAGGCCGTTCCCCATGTCCTTCTTCCAGACGCTCGAGCGGGCGACCGCCGACGAGCGAACAGCCCTTTATGGCGTCCGACAGCTCGTCGACGGCGTGCAGGGCCGCATCACCCGCGACACCTACCTGGCCTATCTGGCGCAGGCCTACCACCACGTCAGCCACACCGTGCCGCTGTTGACCGCCGCCCGGAACGGCATGGACGCGCGGCACGCGGTCTTCCGCGAGGCGCTGGACGAGTACATCGCCGAGGAGACCGGCCACGAGCAGTGGATCCTGAACGACATCGCCCGCGCCGGCGGCGACGCGGAGGCGGTGCGCACGAACGGACCGGCGCCGGCCACCGAGATGATGGTGGCCTACGCCTACGACTACATCGCCCGCATCAACCCGATGGGCATGTTCGGCATGGTGTTCGTGCTGGAGGGCACCAGCATCGCGCTGGCCACGGCCGGCGCGGGGGCGGTGGCCAAGGCGCTGGGCCTGGGGCCGGAGTGCTTCTCGTACCTGAGCTCGCACGGCGCGCTGGACCAGGAGCACATGGGGTTCTTCGCCAAGCTCATGGACCAGGTCGAGGACCCAGACGACCAGGCGGCGATCATCCACGTCGCGCGCCGCATGTTCGGGTTGTTCGCCGACATGTTCCGCGCCATCCCCCACACGCCGGAGTTGGCCCATGCGGTTTGAGGGCGAGAGCGTCGTCATCACCGGCGGGGCGGGCGAGCTGGGCGGTCGGATCGCGGCCCTGGCGCTCGCCGAGGGGGCGGACGTCACGGTCATGGACCGCCAGGCGCCGGCCCTGAGCGGGGTCACCTACCTGGCGTGCGACCTGGCGACGCCGCAGGGCGCCGACGCGGCGGCCGAGGCGCTGGCGAAGCTGCCGTGCGACCGCCTGATCCACCTGGCCGGGGTGCAGTACTTCGGGCCCGCCGAGGCCGAGCCGGCGCAGCAGCTGGAGCGGACGCTGAACATCAACCTGCTGGCGCCCATGCGGCTGTCGCAGGCGGTGCTGCCGGCGATGCGGCGGCGCGGGCGCGGGCAGATCGCGTTCGTGGGGTCGATCTTCGGCTCGATCAACTTCGCTCACTTCGCCAGCTATTCCAGCTCGAAGGCCGGCTTGCGGGCCTACAGCCAGGCGCTGCGCCGCGAGCTGGGCGGCAGCGGCGTGGACGTCACCTACGTGGCCCCCCGCGCGGTCAAGACCGGGTTCAACTCGGCCAAGGTGCTGCAGTTCGCGGCGCTGACGAAAATGGCCATGGATGAGCCCGACCAGGTCGCCCGCCAGATCCTGGACGCCGTCGCCGCCCGCCGGAACGACGTCTACCTGGGCTTCCCCGAAGCCCTCTTCGTGCGCCTCAACGCCATCGCCCCGCGACTGGTGGACCGCGCGCTCGCCGCCAGCGACCGCCGCGTCGCAGCGCTGTTCAACTGAAGGACTATCCCCATGCGAAACACCCTCACCGGCCTCACCCTCGCGCTGATCCTCTGCGCCGGCGCCGCCGTCGCCCAGACCGCCGACCTGAACACCCGCGTCATGAGCCTGGCCCGCGGCTGGGACCACGTGAACTACGAGGTCAAGGGCGCAGCCAAGGTCGATCAGGCCGCCGCCCTGGCCGCGCAGGCCGACGCGCTCGCCAAGCAGTTCCCCGGCCGCGCCGAGCCGCTGGTGTGGAAGGCCATCTCGCTGTCCACCGAGGCGGGTGCCAAGGGCGGCATGGGCGGCCTGGCCCTGGCCAAGCAGGCAAAGGCGACGCTGGAACAGGCCGAGAAGCTCGACCCGAACGCGCTGGGCGACGGCTCGGTCTACACCAGCCTGGGCTCGCTCTACTACCAGGTGCCCGGCTTCCCGGTCGGGTTCGGCGACAAGGGCAAGGCGCAGACCTACCTGCGCAAGGCGTTGGCCCAGAACCCCAACGGCCTGGACCCCAACTACTTCTACGGCGACTTCCTGTTCCACCAGGGCCAGTACGCCGAGGCCGAGCGGGCGCTGCAGAAGGCGCTGGCGGCGCCGCCGCGGCCGGGCCGCGAGGTGTCGGACCGCGGCCGCCGCGCCGAGGTCAATGCGTTGCTGGCCGAGGTCCGCGCCAAGCGGAGCTGACGACGCCCGCGGCGGGCGGCGTCAGCCTGGCGCCTGCCCGCCTCAGCTCTTCGACTTGCCCTTCGCAGCCTTGCCCTGGCCCGGCCAGCCCTTGTCGAGCTTCAGCTTCGGATTGGCGGTGATCTTCAGGTCGGCGCAGTGATGATAGGTGAACCGGCCGTCCGGGTTCACCCCGTGCTCCTCCATGAACTGTATGATCTGCAGCGAGCAGTGGTCGCAGTTGATGTTGGGCAGCTTGATGTCGGTTTCCCACTCCTTGGTGGGCCGCTCGTGGTGCATCCACAGGCCGTCGACCAGGACGGGCATCTTCGGGTTCGGGTCGACCTTGCCGGAAACCGAGATCGGGCCGCGCGGGCCTTCCTTGGTCACGTCCTCCGGGTCGGCCGGCAGTTCCTTGCGGTCCAGCACCGACAGCGCGATCCGGTAGAAGCCAGGGTGGTAGATCGTCTCCTTGACCTTGACGTGCAGCATGTCGCCTCCGGTCACGGCGGTGACGAAGCCGGTGGGCGTGCCGGGGTTGGCGGTGGTGCCGCCGCAGGGCCCGGCCTTCTGGGGATCGCCCAGCTGGTTCTCCTGCAGCCAGGACTGCGGCGCCTGGAGGATGAAGTGCGCGCCGGCCGCGGTCGGCAGGCTCAGGAGGACGGCGGCGGCGCCGAGCGCAGCGGCGATGCGGAGTTTCATTGACGGATCCCCATGTCGTTGGCCGCGGCGGAATCTGGCGGCGAGCGTCAGCGTAGCACAGCACTATGCGAATAGATTTTCGCATACGCCGTAAGCGGGCAGAACAAGGTTGGGCCTTGTCGAACGCCGTTTGAATGGGCCTGATCGCAGCAAGACCGGGAGCCCGGATGGGCGCCAGAACAGAGCCGGGGGTTCAGGGAGTTCGGGCATGTCATTCCGCGCGCTTTCCATTGCCGTCAGCGGCGCCTTGCTGATCGGATTGGCGGCCCTGCCGGCCCTGGCGCAGACCAACCCCGCCGCGGTCGCCAAGGGCTATAAGGCGCCGCGCGACGCCTGGGGCCGGCCCGACCTCTCCGGCGTCTGGTCGCCGGCCACCATCACGCGGCTGGAGCGCGACCCGGCGCTGGGCGAGCGGCTGGTGCTGAGCGACGCCGAGGCGAAGGCGGCGGAGGGCGAGAACGCGAAGTTCAACGCCAAGGACCTGTCCCCCACCGACCCGAACGTGAAGGTCGACGCCCTGGAGTGCGGGGTGAAGGGTTTCCCGAAGGGTCCGGAGTGCGGCTACAACAACTTCTGGGTCGACCCCGGCACCAAGGTGCTGCGCGTCGCGGGCGAACCGCGCAGCTCGATCCTGGTGTCGCCGAAGAGCGGCCGCCTGCCGCTGAAGCCCGAGGCGCTGGCCCGCCAGCGCGCGGCGTTCGGCAACGCCCAAGTGGGCAACTTCGACGGGCCGGAGCGGCGTCCGCTGGGCGAGCGCTGCCTGATCGGCTTCGGCTCCACCTCGGGCCCGCCGATGCTGCCGGTGCTGTACAACAACCACTACGCCGTCGTGCCCTCGAAGGACCAGGTCGCCATTGAGGTGGAGATGGTCCACGACGTGCGGCTGCTGCGTCTGGGCGGCGTCCACGACGCAGGCGGCGTGCGCCGCTGGATGGGCGACTCGGTGGCCCATTGGGAGGGCGAGACGCTGGTCGTGGAGACGATCAACTTCCGGCCCGACCAGACCTTCCGCGGCGCCTCGGCGAACATGCGGGTGACCGAGCGGTTCACGCGCATCTCGCCGGTGCAGATCCTCTACCAGTTCGAGGTGACCGACCCGGCCACGTTCAGCGAGCCGGTGAAGGGCGAGGTGGCGTGGAACCTGACCAAGGACCTGATCTACGAGTACGCCTGCGCCGAGGGCAACTACGCCCTGCCCGGCATCCTGGCCGGCGCGCGGGCCGAGGAGAAGAAGGGCAAGGAGATGGAGGGCAACCGCGGCGAGGTGAAGGAAGAGGGGGCGGAATAG
>CBHTUE010000005.1:0-63350 GCA_966096115.1 uncultured Phenylobacterium sp. | reverse complement strand
ACCGGCGGCACCGAGAGCATCCTGCTGGCCACCAAGGCCGCCCGCGAGCACTACCGGGCCAGCCATCCCGGTGCGACCGGCCCGCTCAACATGGTGATGCCGATCACCGGGCACCCGGCCTTCGACAAGGCCGCCATCCTGATGGACATCGAGATCCGTCGCGCGCCGCTGACCGGCGACCGTCGCGCCGACGTCGCTGCGATGGAGGCCTTGATCGACGCCAACACCATGATGATCGTGGGCTCGGCGCCCTGCTTCCCGCACGGGGTGATCGACCCCATCGCCGACATCAGCGCCGTGGCCGAAGCGGCCGACGTCTGGATGCATGTCGACGCCTGCGTCGGCGGCTGGGTCGCGCCGTTCTTCGAGCGCATCGGCCGGGGAACCCCCCCGTTCGATTTCCGGCATGCCGGCGTCCGCTCGATCTCCGCGGACCTGCACAAGTTCGGCTTCACGCCGAAGCCCGCGTCCACGGTCTTCTTCCGGAACTGGGAGGAGCTCGACCGGTCGATCTTCCGCATCGGCCACTGGCCAAGCGGCATGTACACGACGGCGACCATGTCCGGGTCTCGCCCTGGCGCGGCCATCGCCGCGGCGTGGTCGGTGATCAACCACCTCGGCCTGGAGGGCTACGAGCGGACCGCGCGCAATCTGGCCCGGATGACCGACGCCTACGTCGCCGGCATTTCGGCGATCCCCGGAATTCAGTTCTGGGCCAAACCCGACGTCACGATCATCAATTTCGGCTCCACCGAGTTCGACATCTACGCGGTCGCCGAGCAGATGCGGGCCAAGGGCTGGATCCCCGGGCTGACGAGCGAGCCGCGGGGCATGCACACGATGCTCTCGATGCAGCACGAGCCCGCGCGGGAGGCCTACCTCGCCGACCTCCGGAGCTCGGTCGACGCCGTCCGCGCCACCCAGGCGCAGAGCGGCCTGACCGCCACCTACTGATCCCGGAGGCACGTGTGAGTTCACCCGCCCCCCTGCCCGTCGATTGGTCGACCGAAGGCATCGTCGCCCGCCGCGACCGCTTCTACGCCGCCTCGCAGCGCAAGTTCGTGCCCTACGAGACGCCGCTGATCTTCCGCCGCGGCGAGATGCAGTATCTCTGGGACGAGACCGGCAAGCGCTACATCGACCTGCTGGGCATGAACCTGTGCATCTCGGTGGGCCACGCGCACCCGGCCGTCGTGGCCGCCGTCCAGGCGCAGGCAGCCGAGCTCACCCACTGCACCACCATGTTCTACCACCCGGTCCCTGCGCACCTGGCCGAGGAACTCACGGCGACCATGCCCGCCGGCCACGACTGGGTGGCGCACTTCACCTCGAGCGGAGCCGAGGCCATCGATCTCGCGCTGCTCATGGCGCGGGCCTACACGGGCGCGATCGACATGCTGTCGCTGCGAACCAGTTACCACGGAGCCACCTTCGGAGCGCAGGCGCTGACCGGCATCGCCGGCTTCCGCCACAACGTGCCGCAGCTGGGCGGCGTGGCCTTCGTGCCCGAGCCCAACCGCTACCGCGGCGTGTTCGGCTCACAGGTGCAGCCCTATCTGGAGGAGGTGGAGCGGGCGATCCAGACCTCCACGTCCGGCCGCATCGCCGGCATGATCATCGAGCCCGTGCAGGGCTACGGCGGGATCGTCGAGATGCCGCCCGGCTACATCTCCGGCGCCTTCGAGCGGGTGCGGGCGGCCGGCGGCCTGGGCATCATCGACGAGGTGCAGTCGGGGTTCGCGCGCACCGGCGACCACTTCTGGGCCTTCGAGGCCGACGGCGTCGTCCCCGACATCGTGGTTATGGCCAAGGGCATCGGCAACGGCATCCCGCTGGGCGCGGTGGTCGCCCGGCGCGAGGTCGCCGAGTGCATGGCCGACAAGTTCCTGTTCCACACCTATGGCTCCAACCCCGTGGCCTGCGCTGCGGGCCGGGCCGTGCTCAACGTGATCCGCGAGGACGGGCTGCAGGAGAACGCCCGCGTCGTCGGAGCCGCGCTCAAGGTCGGCCTGGAGGACCTGCAGCGCCGTTATCCGATCATCGGGGACGTGCGCGGCGTGGGCCTGATGCTGGCGGTGGAGCTGGTGGAGGACCGGATCACCAAGGCCCCGGCCACCGCGGCCACCGCGGCGATCTTCGAGGAGACGCGCCGGCAGGGCCTGGTGGTCAGCAAGTCCGGGCCGCACCGGAGCATCCTGCGCATGGTCCCCCCGCTCTGCCTGTCGATGGGCGACGTCCAGCCGGTGCTGGATGCGCTGGACCGCAGCTTCGCCTTGGCCTTGAACTGAAGCATGCACGACGCCGCCGGCCGCACTGCGAAGGACGATCTCGTCTGGATCCCAGGCGGCGTCTTCCGCATGGGCTCGGACCGCCACTATCCCGAGGAGGCGCCGGCCCACGAGGTCGCGGTGGACGGCTTCTGGATCGAGCGCGCCCCGGTGACCAATCGCCGGTTCGCCGCGTTCGTGCGCGCCACCGGCCACCGGACCCTCGCCGAGCAGGCGCCGAGCGCCGAGGACTATCCCGACGCGGCGCCCGAACTGCTGACCGCGGGATCGGCGGTGTTCACGCCGCCGCCGTTTGCCGTCGACCTGCGCCAGCCGGCCCAGTGGTGGCGCTACGTTGCCGGGGCGTGTTGGCGGCGGCCGTCCGGCCCGGGTTCCTCGACCAAGGGCCTGGAGGACCACCCGGTGGTCCACATCGCGCCGCAGGATGCCGAGGCCTACGCCGCCTGGCGGGGGCGCGAGTTGCCGACCGAGGCGGAGTGGGAGTTCGCGGCCCGGGGCGGACTGGACGACGACGCCGAGTTCGCCTGGGGCGAAACCCTGGCGCCGGGCGGCCGGCGGATGGCCAACACCTGGCAGGGCGAGTTCCCGCACCTCAACACCGACACGGCGCATCCCCGCACCTCGCCCGTCGGCGCCTATCCGCCGAATGGCTACGGCCTGGTCGACATGATCGGCAACGTCTGGGAGTGGACCGCCGACTTCTATGGGCGTCCTGCGCCGCAGAAGGCCTGCTGCACGCCGCGCAATCCCCGCAACCTGGACGCCGACGCCAGCCGCCTCGGCGGCGCGGACGGCGTGGCGCGGCGGGTCATCAAGGGCGGATCGCACCTCTGCGCGCCTAACTACTGCCGCCGCTACCGCCCGGCCGCGCGCCATCCCCAGGAGGTGGACACCTCCACCAGCCATGTGGGCTTCCGCTGTGTCGCCCGCGCCCCGCCGCCCTGACCGAGGTCCTTTCGTCATGCCGCGTACCCGCCGACCCCGCCCCGACATTCCCGTGGCCAGCCGCCGGCGCCTGCTGGCCGCAGGCGCGGGCTTCCTGGCGTTCGCGGCGGCGGCCGGCGGCCGCGTGGCCCCGGCCCGCGCGCAGGCGGCGCGCAAGACCCCGCGGCGGCCCAACATTGTGTTCATGATGGTCGACAACTTCGGCTACGGCGACCTCGGCTGCTACGGCGGCGGCGAGCTGCGCGGCGTGCCGACGCCGCGGATCGACAAGCTGGCCAGCGAGGGCCTGCGGCTCACCAACTTCAACGTCGAGCCGGAGTGCACCCCCAGCCGCTCGGCGCTGATGACCGGACGGATGCCGGTGCGCAGCGGCACCTCGGCCGTCGAGCTGGCGGGCGGCAAGGACGGCCTGTCGCCCTGGGAATACACCCTGGCCGAACTGCTCTCCGACGCCGGCTACGCCACCGCCTGCTACGGCAAGTGGCACCTGGGCTCCGCCGAGGGGCGCTATCCCACCAACCAGGGCTTCGACGAGTGGTTCGGCATCCCGCGCAGCAGCGGCGAGGTGAACTGGTCGATCCAGCCGGGCTTCGATCCCCAGGAATACGCCAACCAGCCGGTGATGGAGGGCAAGCGCGGCGAGCCCAGCCGGGCGCTCCGCCCCTACGACCGCGCCGCCCGCGCCCTGATCGACCGCGAGATCACCGACCGGGCGGTCGCGTATATCGGCCGCCACGCGAAGGCGGAGAAGCCGTTCTTCCTGTACCTGCCCTTCACCCTGCCGCACGATCCGCCGCTGACCCACCCGGACTACACCCGGCCCAACCGCTCGCAGTTCCAGAACGCCCTGGACGAGATCGACCACAACGCCGGACGGGTGATCGCGGAGGTCGACGCGGCGGGGATCGCCGAGGACACCATCGTGGTCTTCACCAGCGACAACGGCCCGCAGACCTTCCAGGGCGTGGGCGTCGACTTCGGCGGCCAGTCCGACACCGGCCCGTTCCGCGGCGAGTTCCCCAGCGGCTGGGAGGGCGCGGTCCGCGTGCCCTGCATCCTGCGCTGGCCCGGCCACACCACGCCGGGTCGGGTCAGCAACCAGATCGTCAGCCTGCTCGACGTCTACCGGACCTTCGCCCGGGTCGCGGGCGCCGACGCCCGCGTGCCTACCGACCGGGCAGTGGACTCCATCGACCAGACCGACTTCCTGTTCGGCGGGCAGGCGACTTCGAACCGCGACCACCTGATGATTTTCCACGCCGGTGAACTGCTGGCGATCAAGTGGAAGAACTTCAAGATCCACTATGACGTGCGCGAGTCGCCGCGCGGCGTGGTGGTCTCCACCGGCCAGAACACCACCACCGTGTTCCGGCAGCAGCTGCCCAACGCCTGGGTCTTCGACCTCGAGAACGACCCCAAGGAGATGTGGAATATCTCCACCACGAACCTCTGGGTCCGCCGCCCGGCCGCGCGCATCCAGCGCGAGTACGCCGCGAGCGTCGCGCGCTTCCCGAACCTCAAGCCCGGCCAGGAAGGCCCGCCCGGGCCCTGACGGTCAGGCCTGGGGCTCGAACCAGATGGGCGAAGACCAGGCGCGTTCCATCACCGTGGGGGCGAGCTTGGGGTTGGGCGGCGTGCCGTTGCGCACCGCATCCCACGTGGACCAGCGGCAGGACGGGTTCTCCAGCACCCGCACGTAGTAGAAGGCCCGTTGCTTCGGGTCGAAGCCGGGATCCTTCCAGACCGTCCGCAGCTCCACGTCGCCCTTGAAACGGTCGGGCTCGCAGGTCTTCAGGTTCACGCCCGCCCCGTTGGCCGGGCAGCGCGCTGTCTTCGGGTCCGGCGCGGCGCCGTCCGAGCAGGCCACGTCGAACACCTGCTCCTTGGCCGCGCCGTTCTCAATCCAGCCCTTCACCACCTGGGCCCGCTGTAGGTAGCCCGAGCGAGGGTCGCGCAGCGCCCAGATCAGGAACTTCGGCGCCCGGCCCTTCGACGGCAGCAGGTCGCCGCCCATCGGCACGCCGTGGGCATAGGCCTGGCGCACAGTGTCGGGTCGGGTCAGCAGGTCGGCCGGGAAGTCGTAACTCGCGAAGAACCGCACCTTGATCCGCGGGCCCGAGGTCGCGAACGTCTCCTTCCGCCGCAGCGCCGCGAAGATCGCCTCGCGGCTGTTCTCCTCCGCCCACACCCCGGCCAGCCCCGAGGCGCCCCGGGTCTGCTTCACCAGCGCCACGCCGGAGCTGCCTTCCCAGGTCAGCGCCTTGTTCATCGGGATCGACGCGCGCACTTCGGGCGTGCCGTCGCGCGTGCCCGAGGCGCCGAAGTAGTTGCGTTCCTCCACCGCGCCCGGCGAGGCGTTGTGGTTGTCCGACGAGCCGATGAAGCCCAGCTTGAACGGGTTCACGCCCAGCTTCTGGCGGAACAGAATCCCATCCTCCAGCGCGCGCCGCACATAGCCGCCGGCGAACTTGGTGATCGGCCGGTCCGAGCCGATGTACTTTTCCATGATCTCGAAATCGGCCCACTCATCGTTGGGCGAGAGCGTCGGGTGCGTCTCCGACGTGCCCTTGATCTGGGTGATCTCGGTCAGCGGCTCGTTGCGCGCGCGCAGCTCGGCGTAGGCGCGGTCGATCGGCTTGCCGTTCAGCCGCACGGTGTCGAACATCAGCCCGTCCGAGCCGTTGGCGTTGTGCGGGATGGCCAGGGCCTCGACCCCCTTCGCGCGCCAGCCGTCCATGGTGCGCCACAGGTCCTCGGGATCGGCCGACTCGCTGGCGCTGTAGGGCATGCCAGCCACCTTGGCCGAACGGAAGATCACGTTGCGGTGCAGGTTCCGACCGCCGGGGGCGGAGGTGTACTCGTAGCCCACGAAGGTGGTGAAGCGTCCCGGCTGGTTGTTGCGGGCCGCCGCCTCCTGGATCTCGCCCCAGGCGCGCGAGACGATCGCCGGATCCTGGAACTCCTTCGGCAGCGTGCCGCTGCGCCGCGCTTCACCCATCCGCGCGAAGGCCTTCTGGATCTCCTCCGGATCGGGACTGAACAGCCCCTGGCTGAACGGCAGGGCGTGCAGCGGGCTGTCGGGCTTGCCGGCCTCGCGCACCGCCGAAAGGAACTCGGCGTGGTCGGTCACGGCGACGAAGTCGAGGGGTCCGCCCTGCAGCCGCACCTCATAGCCAGAGGCATGACCGATCGCCCCGCCCTGGGCGAAGCGGTAGGCTTCGTCCGGCGTGCGCCGCAGGTTGAAGATGTAGGCGTCGTTGGACAGGTAGGTGTGGACGTGCAGGTCGCCGAAGTAGGCGTTGCGGTCGGCGTTCCAACCCGGCAGGTGTTGCGCCGTCGCGGGCCGCGCGACCGGCGCCGTGGGTCCTGCCGCGGGCCTGGACGGCGGGGTCGCCTGCACCGCCCCGATGGCCGCGGCTCCGCCGACGACCAGCCCGGCCAGCACCGCTGGCCCCAGGCTCTTGAACGCGATCATCGGCTGCCCTCCCCTCGAACGTGCGAAACGGCCGTGCCGGCCTCAGCGGTATTCCGGCTCCTGCCACTCGGGCCATAGGTCGGGCAGGCCGCCCGAGACCTTGTCCGGGAACGCGGGCTGCCGCTTCTCCAGGAACGAGGCGATCCCCTCGCGGCCATCGTCAGACGCGCCGCGCAGGCGCATCGAGCGGCTGTCAGCGCGGTGGGCCTCCATCGGATGGTCAGCGACCAGCCCGCGCCAGATCAGCTGACGGGTGACGGCCATCGACATCGGCGCGGCATTGTCGACGAACTCGCGGGCCAGGGCGCGCGCGGCGTCCAGCAGTTCATCGGGCGTGTGCACCGAGCGCACCAGCCCGCGCTCCTTCGCCTCCGCCGCCGGGAACAGGCGGCCCGAGTAGCACCACTCCAGCGCCGTCGAGGCGCCCACGATCCGCGGCAGGAACCAGGACGAGGCCGCCTCCATCGCCAGGCCGCGCCGGGCGAACACGAAGCCGAAGCGCGCCTCGCTCGAGGCCATGCGGATGTCCATCGCCAGTTGCATGGTGGCGCCGACGCCGACGGCAGCGCCGTTCACCGCCGCGATCACCGGCTTGAGACTCTGGAAGATGCGCAGGGTCAGCCGGCCGCCGCCGTCGCGCGTCAGGTCGCCGGTGTCGCCGGCCGCCCGCCGCTCAGCCTCGCGGGCCCCGGCGTCGAACGTGCCCGAGCCGCCGCCCAGGTCCGCGCCCGCGCAGAACCCGCGCCCGGCGCCGGTGACGATCACCGCCTTCACCGCATCGTCCGCATCCGTCGCGTCGAAGGCGGCGATCAGATCCAGCATCATCTTCGGTGTGAACGCGTTCAGGCGGTCCGGCCGGTTCAGGGTGATCGTCGCGATCCCCTCCGACACGTCGTACAGCAGCGTCTCGAAGGCAGGCTGGCTCACGATCTCGCTCCCGCGCGGCCCCTTCGCGGGGGCTCGTCCCTGGTTCTCAGACCAACCTAGAGAGCGGCTGCCGGAGCGGCAACACAAATGTTCCCAACTGGTATCAAGTGGCGGATCAGTCCTCGTCCGGCAGCCGGTAATGCTGCTCGACCGTGCCCAGCCGGAAGGCCTCTCGGGACGACAGGTGGTATTCCCGCTGAATGCGCGCCCACCAGCGCATGCGGGTCTCTTCGTCCAGCCCGTCCTCGCCCTCGATCCAACGCAGGATGGTCTCGATGAAACCGCCGGTGTTCAGCCGCGAGGCGTACTCCGAGCGTTGGAGCGCACCGGGCGGCGCGTCGGGGCCGATCGCGAACCAGCGGTCGCGGGTATAGCCGGCGATAAGGCTGGTGACCGCCTCGGCCCAGTCGAGCTGTTCGACCCGCGCCTGGCTGTAGCGGAACACCAGCAGGTAGGGTTCGGGCGCCGGGCTGGCCAGTCCGGCGATAAAGCGGGCGCGGGCGCCGTACACCGTCGAGGGCTTGGCATAGGCCTCGTGCAGGCCCGCCAGGACATAGTCGCGGATGGCGTTCAGCAGGTTCTTCTTCGACGAGAAGATCCGATAGAACAGCACCTTGGGTACGCCCGCGGCGTCGGCGACGTCCTGCATCGTCGCCTGCCCCAGGCCCTTCTCCAGGAAAACGCGGCTGGCGATCCGGATATACGCCTCGCGGCGCTCCGGGACGTTTACCCGGGGCTTGGAGCCGGGGCCTTTCTTGGGTCGTGCCGACTCACGCGTCATGGCGCGACAATCTCAAACCATAGGTCGAAGCGGTCCAGCATCCTCAACAAACGCGCGAGCGCCTCGCCGGCCTCGCCCGCCAGTCCGACGCCGTCCGGCGCCTGTTCGCCGATCACCAGGTCGATCAGCTGGGCGCGGGTCAGGTCCAGCGTGTCTTCGCCGTCCCCGGCCGCCCGGTGGTGCAGCACGGCGTTCTCGACCCACACCCGGAACCGCTCGCCGGTGTCGGTGAAGCGGATGGCGAACGACAGCGCCTGGTCGCCCGCGGCCTCGCCGTTCAGACGCACGGACAGCGAGTCCAGCAGGTCGTCGGCCGGCAGGGTGCGCAGCTGTCCCGCCGCCGCCTGGCGCGGCGTGGCCGAGGGCGCCCGCGGCGTCCGCAGTTCCTGCGCGCCGGTCAGGTAGAAGTCGCGCCACGGCCCGCTCTCGGCCTGGTAGCCCATCTGCTCCAGCGCGTCGGCCTGCAGCGCGCGGGCCTCCGCGTTGGCGGGGTCGGCGAACACCAGGTGGTTCACCACCTCGGCCACCCAGCGGTAGTCGCCCGCCGCGAATGCGGCCTGCGCCTTGGCCAGCAGTGCCGGCGCGCCGCCCGCCAGCTCGACGTACCGCCGTCCGGCCTCGCTGGGCGGGTGCTTGTGCAGGTTGGCCGGATTGGCGTCGAACCAGCCGACGTAGCGCTGGTAGACCGCCTTGGCGTTGTGGCTGAGCGTCCCGTAGTAGCTGCGCGCATGCCACGCGCCGGACAGCCCCGGCGGCAGGGCCAGCACCTCGGCGATCTCCAGCGGAGTCATGCCGTGGTTGGCCATCCGCAGCGTCTGGTCGTGGATGTACTTGTAGAGGTCGCGCTGCTGGGTCAGGAACCGCGCCGCCGCGTCCTGGCCCCACCGGGGCCAGTGGTGGCTGGCGAACAGCACGTCGGCGCCGGCGCCGAACATCCGCATCGCCTCGTCGATGTAGCGGCTCCAGGCCTTGGCGTCGCGCACCTGGGCGCCGCGCGGGGTGTAGAGGTTGTGCAGGTTGCAGGTGCAGTTCTCCGCCATGCACAGCGCCCCGTGGCCGGGGAAGAAGAAGTTCATCTCCGCCGGCGCCTCGGTCTCGGGCGTCACCTGGAAGACGATATCGATCCCGTCGACGCTCAGCCGCTGGCCGGTGTGGGTGACGCTCTCGGTGGGCGGGACCAGACTGACCTTGCCGCGCGAGGTCCCCTTGCCGAGGCCGGAGTCCACATGCCCCTTCGCGTCGCGCGGCAGCAGCCCGCCATACATGTAGGTCGCGCGCCGGCTCATCACGTTGCCGGCCAGCACGTTCTCGCTCACCGCGGCCTGCAGGAAGCCCTCCGGGGCGATGATCCGCATGCCGGCGGCGATCTCGTCGTCCGAGATCACGCCCAGCACGCCGCCGTAGTGATCGACGTGGCTGTGCGTGTAGATGACGCCGGTCACGGGCTTGTCGCCCCGGTGCTCGCGCAACAGCTTCAGCGCCGCCGCCGCGGGCTGCGCGGAGGTCAGCGGATCGATGACCAGGAAGCCGGTCTTGCCCTCGATGAAGGTGACGTTGGAGATGTCGAACCCGCGCACCTGGAAGACGCCCGGCCCGATCTCGAACAGGCCGTGGATGGCGTTCAGCCGCGCCTGACGCCAAAGGCTGGGATTGACGGTGTCGGGGCGTTCGCCCTCCAGGAACCCATAGGGAGCCTGGCTCCAGGCCCCCGGAACCTCGGCGTCGGGGATCGTGCCCAGGAAGCCGCGCCGGGCCAGGGCGAAGTCCTCGCCGTCGTCGGCCGGTAGCCCGGCCAGCACGGCGGCCTGAGCGGCGCGGGTCGCGCCGGTGGCGTCCTTGCGGCTTGTGTCGATGGTCATGGAGCCTCCCTGCCGGCCGCCGTCACAGCGCAGCCAGCGTCCTTTCGATCAACCAGTAGGCGGACAGGCCGCCGATCAGGTAGCTGGGCGCCGCGGCGCTCCAGGCGGGCGACCGCCAGGCCAGGCGCCGCTGCGCCAGGGCCGCCAGCCGCATCGCCGCGAGCCCGGCGGCGATGAACGTCAGCTGCCCGATCTCGACGCCCACGTTGAACAGGAACAGGGCCTCTGGCGCGCGTCCCGGCGGCAGGCCGATGTCCGCCAGCACGCCCGCGAAGGCCATGCCGTGCAGCAGGCCGAACGAAAAGGCGATCACCCAGGGCTGGCGCCGCGCCAGCGTATCGGTCGCCCGTCCCGGCGCCAGTTCCACCGCCACGAACAGGATGCTGAGCGCCACCAGCGCCTCGATGGTCGCCGACGGGAACCGCAGGTAGCCCAGCGCCGCCAGTCCGAGGGTGAGGCTGTGCGCGACGGTGAACCCCGTCACCGCCTTGACCAGCCGCCAGTTCGGCCCGATCAGCAGCATCAGGCCCAGGACGAACAGCAGGTGGTCGAAGCCGGTCAGGATGTGCTGGACCCCCAGGCGCAGGTAGCCAGGCACCGCGATGCCCTCTGGCGGCTTCAGGTTCAGCGTCATCCGCGGCTCGGCCGGCCGCAGCACCGCGTCGATGGATCGGCCGTCATGGGTGGTGATCCGCACCAGGCAATCCGTCACGCTCTGCGCCAGGCCGTCGATCTCCAGGGTCTGCCCGTGCAGCGGGGGGCCGCCGCGCACGCGCCAGAAGCGGCTGACGTAGCCGGTGGCGGCCTGCTCGGCCGCGGGCGGCTTCTCCAGCGCGCCGCCCGACAGGTGCGGCGCCAGCCGCAACGCCATGTCGCCCACCACCGGCCGCTTCCAGGTCACGTCGTAGTCGCCCGGACCGACCTCGGTGATCTGCACCAGCGCCGGGCGCACCTCGTGGGCGGCGGCCACGGTCCAGGCCGCCAGCGCCAGGATCAGGCCGGTGACGAGCGCGGCGAGCCGGGCGGTCATTTGGGCAGGTCCGCGATCTCGACCTTGTAGCGACGCCACAGCCGCTGGACGTAGGCCTGGTTGTTGGCCTTGCGCCGCTCGTCGATCCAGGCGGCGCGGACCTCGGAGCGCACCTGCGACAGCGGCGGAACCTGCGACGCCAGCCGCCGCTCGACCCGCAGCAGGTGCATGCCGTACGGCGAGGCGACCGGCCCGACCCATACGCCCTCCGGCGCCCCGCGCGCCGCCGCCACGAAGTCCGGGCCGTAGTCGCGCGCCAGGTCCTCGACCGTCACGTCGGCGTAGGTCAGCGGCAGCATCGAGGAATCGCCCACCGGCGTGCGGCCCGCCTTCAGCTCGGCCAGCGCCGCCGTGGCCGCCGCCTGCGCCGGCGCGCCGGCGCGGTCGCGGCTGAAGTAGATGTGGCGCAGGGCCAGCCGCCCGGGCGTCGCGTACTGCGCCTTGGTCTTCTCGTAGAACGCCTTGAGCGTGGCCTCGCTGGGCTCCGGGATCGCCGCCACGTCCTCGCTGGCGAAGGCCATCTTCTGCGCCAGCCGACGGCGCAGGATCATGTCGTCCTTGTCCATGCCCAGCCGCAGCGCCTCGCGGGCCAGCAGTTCCTCCTCCACGCGCTCATGGATGATCGCGGCCAGCTCTTCGCGGGTCGGCGGCCGCTGGGTCTGCATTTCCCAGTAGGTGACCAGCTGCTCCAGCTCGTTGGCGCTGATCCGCACCGTCGGCCGCCGGATCGCGTGCACGGCCGAGATGGCCGCGAACAGCAACAGGCCGATCGCAAGGAAGTGCACCAGCGGCTCCCGCAGGAACCGGCGCAGTCGACTGTCCTGGGTCACTCGGTCCCCGGGGGGTTTCAAGCCTGGGGCTCGAACCAGATCGGCGAGGACCAGGCGCGCTCCATGATGGTGGGCTGGAGCTGCGGGTTGGGCGGCGTGCCGTTGCGCAGGGCGTCCCAGGTCGACCAGCGGCAGGAGGGGTTCTCCAGAACGCGGACGTAGTAGAAGGCCCGCTGCTTTGGGTCGAAGCCGGGATCCTTCCAGACCGTCCGCAGTTCCACATCGCCCTTGAAGCGCTCGGGCTCGCAGGTCTTCAGGTTCACGCCGGCGCCATTCGCGGGACAGCGGGCCGTCTTGGGGTCCGGCGAAGCGCCGTCCGAACAGGCCACATCGAACACCTGCTCCTTGGCCACGCCGTTCTCGATCCAGCCCTTCACCACCTGGGCCCGCTGTAGGTAGCCCGAGCGAGGGTCGCGCAGCGCCCAGATCAGGAACTTCGGCGCCCGGCCCTTCGACGGCAGCAGGTCGCCGCCCATCGGCACGCCGTGGGCATAGGCCTGGCGCACAGTGTCGGGTCGGGTCAGCAGGTCGGCCGGGAAGTCGTAACTCGCGAAGAACCGCACCTTGATCCGCGGCCCCGACGTGGCGAACGTCTCCTTCCGTCGCAGGGCCGCATAGATCGCCTCGCGGCTGTTCTCCTCAGCCCACACCCCGGCAAGGCCCGAGGCGCCCCAGGTCTGGAACACCGGCCCAGCCTCGGTTCCCTCCCAGGTCTTGGCGCCCTTCGGCGGCACCGAGCCGCGCAGCTCGGGCAGGCCGTCGCGGCGCGCGGTCTTGGAGAAGTAGTTGGGCTCCTCGACGCTGCCGGGGGCGGCGTTGTGGGTGTCGGACGAGCCGATGAAGCCCAGCTTGAACGGGTTCGCGCCCAGCTTCTCGCGGAACAGGATGCCGTCCTCCAGCGCGCGGCGCACATAGCCGCCGGCGAACTTGGTCACCGGCTTATCCTGGCCGATGTAGCGCTCCATGATCTCGAAGTTGGCCCACTCGTCGTTCGTCGACAGCGTGGGGTGCGTTTCGGACGTCCCCTTGATCTGGGTGATCTCGGTCAGCGGCTCGTTGCGCGCGCGCAGCTCGGCGTAGGCGCGGTCGATCGGCTTGCCGTTCAGCCGCACGGTGTCGAACATCAGCCCGTCCGAGCCGTTGGCGTTGTGCGGGATGGCCAGGGCCTCGACCCCCTTCGCGCGCCAGCCGTCCATGGTGCGCCACAGGTCCTCGGGATCGGCCGACTCGCTGGCGCTGTAGGGCATGCCAGCCACCTTGGCCGAACGGAAGATCACGTTGCGGTGCAGGTTCCGACCGCCGGGGGCGGAGGTGTACTCGTAGCCCACGAAGGTGGTGAAGCGTCCCGGCTGGTTGTTGCGGGCCGCCGCCTCCTGGATCTCGCCCCAGGCGCGCGAGACGATCGCCGGATCCTGGAACTCCTTCGGCAGCGTGCCGCTGCGCCGCGCTTCACCCATCCGCGCGAAGGCCTTCTGGATCTCCTCCGGATCGGGACTGAACAGCCCCTGGCTGAACGGCAGGGCGTGCAGCGGGCTGTCGGGCTTGCCGGCCTCGCGCACCGCCGAAAGGAACTCGGCGTGGTCGGTCACGGCGACGAAGTCGAGGGGTCCGCCCTGCAGCCGCACCTCATAGCCAGAGGCATGACCGATCGCCCCGCCCTGGGCGAAGCGGTAGGCTTCGTCCGGCGTGCGCCGCAGGTTGAAGATGTAGGCGTCGTTGGACAGGTAGGTGTGGACGTGCAGGTCGCCGAAGTAGGCGTTGCGGTCGGCGTTCCAACCCGGCAGGTGCTGCGCCGCCGGAGCCGCGGCCTTCACGCCCGATCCCGCGGCCGACGTCGCCGCCGCCGGCTTCGCGGCCGGCTTGTCGACCGCCGCGCTCACCGCCGCGCCGCCGCCCACGATCAGCGCCACCAGGACCGCCGGTCCCGCATACTTCATCGTCTTCACCCGTCCCTCCGCTTCCGCCCTGGCCGCGACGTCGGAGCCTAAGCCGACCGCGCCGCGTTGGCGAAACCGTACGATTGTTACCCGTTGGGATCAATCGTAGCGCCGAGCTTATTGAGCCCGATTGGTAACATTGCTACTTCAGGGCCAGGATGGAGGGGCGGACATGGATATCGCAGGCAAGGTCGTCGTCATCACCGGCGGGGCGAGCGGCATCGGCAAGGCCATGGCGGAGCGGTTCCACGCCGGCGGCGCCCGGGCCATCCTGGTCGCCGACCTGAACGAGGAGGCCGCCCACGCCGTCGCCCTGTCGGTCGGCGGCCTCGCGGTCAGCGCGGACGTCGCCGTCGAGGCCGACGTCGCCCGCCTGGTCGCCCTGGCCGAGGCGGAGTTCGGGGCCGTCGACCTGATGTGCTCCAACGCCGGCGTCTCCGTCCGCGACCCGGACTTCGACAACGCGACCTCGGCGTCGAACGAGACCTGGACCCTGGGCTGGAACGTCAACGTGATGGCCCACGTCTACGCCGCCCGCGCGGCCCTGCCCGGCATGATCGCCCGCGGCGGCGGCTACTTCCTCCACACCGTCTCGGCGGCGGGTCTGCTGAGCCAGCCGGGGAGCCCGGTCTACGCGGCCACCAAACATGCCGCCGTGGGCTTCGCCGAAGCCCTGGCGATCACCCACCGTGCGCAGAACATCCGCGTCTCCATCCTCTGCCCGCAGGCGGTGGACACCCCGCTGATCCGCGGCGCCCGTGGCTCGCAGGCCGTCGACGGGGTGCTGTCGCCCGAGGCCGTCGCCGACTGCGTCGTCGAGGGCCTGGCCGCCGAGACCTTCCTGATCCTGCCCCACCCGCAGGTCGTCACCTACATGCAGCGCAAGGCTGGCGACTACGACCGCTGGATCGCCGGCATGGCCCGCCTGCGCGACAAGATCGCGGAAACGCTCCGGTCCTGAGATGGCGGCGAACCGTCGATTTCCATGGCGCGATCTAGTTGTCTGGGAAGACGGCCGCCGAGCGCCAGGTCATGCCGCCGGCGGCCTGTCGGCGACGGCTTGGGCCTGGACCAGGTCGGCGATATCGCTGGCTGTGTAGCCGAGCGATGAAAGGATGCGATCGTTGTCCTCCCCCAATCCGGGCGGGCGGCGGAGCGTCACGCTTCGCCGGCCAAAGTGGATCGGGAAGCCTGGAAACCGCTGCGGCCCGGCGTCCGGGTGGTTCAGGGTCACCATGAAGCCCCGGGCCGCGAGGTGTTCGCTCTCGACGAGGTCGCGGTTCGTGAAGGCGGGGCACGCGGGGACCCGCGCGGCCTGAAGCACGGTCGCGACCTCGATCGCCGTACGCGCCCTTGTCCACGCCGAGATCGCTGCATCGAGTGGCTCGCGTTGCGCCTGCCGCTGCGCGGCCACGAGGTCGGCTTGCGCGACGAGCGGTCCGCCGACCACGCCGACGAGCGCTCGCCATTCCTGGTCGTCGCGCACGGCGATGGCGACCCAGGCGTCGTCGCCCGCGCACGGATAGACGCCGTGCGGCGCATGATCGAGCGAGCGGTTTCCCCGCCGTGCGGGCGCGACCCCGTGCACCGACGCCGCCACCAGCGCTTCGCCCGTGAAGGACAACAGGGCTTCGAGCTGCGAGAGGTCGGCGTGGACGGGACCGCCTCCAACCGCCTTCTGCCAGATCGCGCCCAGCGCGGCGGCCGCGCCCAGGGCTCCGCCGATGGCGTCCGGGTAGGCGACGCCGATCCGCATCGGCCCCTCCCCCTCGTAACCCATGGCTTGGTCAACGCCGCCGAACGCTTCCAGGAGCGGTCCGTAGGCGCCGTAGTTCCGCAGGGGCCCCGTCTCGCCATAGCCGGTCATCGCGATGGTGATCGCATCCGGCCGCCGCGCTTCGATGGCCGCACGGTCGATACCCAGGGACTCCGCGCCACGCGGCGAGAAATTGTGCAGCACGACGTCCACGGATGCGAGCAGGCGGGCGAGGACCTCGTCGCCACCGGACGCCTTGGCGTCGAGGCAGAGGCTGCACTTGCCACGGTTCAGCTTGTTGATGACGCCCGACCGGTTCCAGCGTCGCGCGCCCGGCTCCGCGTGCGGGTAGATCGGCGCTCGGATCAAGGGGTCCGGCAGCACGCCCCACTCCAGGGGCGAGGCCGGCTGCGCGCCGACCTGCGGGCCGCGTCCCAGCGGGTGCTCGACCTTGATGACCTCCAGGCCGAGGTCGGCCAGGAACCGGCCCGCCAGCGGGCCCGCCCAGGCGATGCTGAACTCCGCCACCCGCATCTTCGACAAGTCCACCCGCGGGAACTCCGGCCTGGCCGGCGCGTCCAGGCCCGCGAGCACATCGGCCGTGTCCTGGCCCAGCCCCGGCGCCGGTCGCTCAAGTCGTGCGCCCCCGCTCAGCGCCAGGGGATGGCGCGGGACCTTGCCGCCGGGCGCCTGGGGCACGTCCGCCCAGAAGCCGCGCCCCTTCAGATGCTCCGCCTCGAGGGTCTCGGCGTAGTCCAGCAACCGGCTGGCGGGCACCCGGGCGGCCTGCAGCAGGTCCACGACCTCGGCCGCGTCGCGGGCCTCGAGGAACGGCTTCACCTCGGCGTCGATTTCCGCTGCGCGCTCGAAGCGTTCGGCGGGCGCATAGAGCCGCTCGTCAGCCAGCAACTGCGGGACGTCGAGCGCGATGCAGAAGGCTTCCCACTGCTGCAATGTCGCCGCGCCGATGCAGACCCAGCCGTCCCGGCAGCGGAACTGCGCCATGGGATGGAACGCCTCCCCCAGCAGCGTCCCCCAGCGCCGCTTCACGACGCCGGTGTGCGTGTACATGACCAGCGACCACTGGTGGCCCGCCGCCCCGCACTCCATCGCGCCGACGTCGACCAGTTGCCCCAGACCCGTGCAGGTCCGCTCCAGGAACGCCGCCTGCGCGCCGACGGCGGCTGCGGCGCCCACGAGACAGGACGCCAGAGGGCTGCCCGGGCTCAGCGGCTCGCGGCCCGGCTCGCCGGTCAGGTACAGATGGCCCGACGACGCCCAATCGATCAGCGGGCTGTGCTTCCAGTGCGCATAGGGCCCGGTGAGGCCGAAGCCGCTGACCACGACGTGCACGGCCGCCGGATTCAGCGCGGCGATCCGCTCGTGCCGGCGGAGCGCGAGCTCGGGCTCGCCGTCGCAGCTGGACACGATGATGTCGGCCCAGCCGATGAGGCGGTCGCGATCCCACTCCTCCACGACGACCGAGCGTTTGCCGTAGTCCAGGGACTGATGCAGCGCGCTGCGGCCCCGCGCATCGACTGGGCGGCGAGCCGGGTCCGGGATCCACGGGCCCTGATGACGCAGTAGAGACCCCTCGGGCGGCTCGACGGTCACCACCTCCGCGCCGAGCGCCGCCAGCACCCGCGTACAATAGGCCCCGGCGATGGAGTCGCTGAACTCCAGCACCCGCACGCCCTGCATCACCCGGTCCCTTTCTGAGCGCGCAGGACCTGCATGGCCTGCGCCGCGCGCGGAGCCCCGGCATAGAGCGCCAGGTGGTTGGCGATCTCCTCGATCTCGTCCTGGGTCAGGCCGCTGCGCCGGCCGACCTCGGCATAGAACGGAAGCTCCTCCAGGGCGCCCAGGCTGATCAGGATGCTGAGCGTCGCGATGCTGCGATCGCGGGGCGCGAGCTGATCGCGGCTCCAGATCTCGCCGAAGACCCAGCGTGACGCGACCACCCCGACCTCGCCGAGCGCGGCGGCGACGCCCTGTGCGTCGGCGGCCGCGGGGTGCATCGGGCTCGAAAGGCCGCTGGCGAAGCGCCCTCGCACCTCGGAGGCGTCGCGATCACGCTCCGCGTCCGACTTCCTGGCGGCGGGCGTCCGGATTGGCAGCCGCTCAACCTTCAGCCAGTCGCGCAGCGCCGTATCGATCCGCCGGCTCGACGCCATCGCCGCCGGATAGCCGGCGTAGGCGGCGACGTGGAGCAGCACTTCCTCGATCTCTTCGGGCGTCAGGCCATGCTGCAGGCCGTTGCGCGTGTGGGCCACCAGTTCCTGGTCCCGCGCCTGCGCGGCCAGGGTGGCGATGACCAGCAGGGAGCGGTCGCGCCGGCCGAGCTGCGGCCGCGACCACATCGCGCCGACGACGTCGAACGCCATGCTGCCCAGCGGACCTAGCCGTTCGGCGAAGTTTCGGGCGACGTCCTCGGGGTCAGCGGCGGGCGAGAAGTTGCGGAACGTCTCGGCCGCGCTCGCGTGGCGCGCCTCGTAGGTCTTCGAATCGTGCGCCAAACTCGACCCCTTTAGGCATCCACGGAAGCCGGTGCGTTCGTCGTTTCGAGGTCGGCGAAGTCAGGCTTGCGCAGGAAAGCCGACATCTCGGCGGTGAAGAACGGGTTCATGGTCGCCGAGCGGCCGTGCTCGGTCCAATAGTAGTTGTTGGCCCGCGGATCGCTCCAGGCCATGCCCCGGTTCCGCGCGTCGACCACACGGTTGTATCGCCAGTAGGCCTCGGGCCGGACCTCGATCGTGTTCGCCTCACCGAGCACCAGGGCCTCCAGGCACTGCAGCGCGTAGAGGGCGGTCTTCTCGTGGAACGAGGCGACGTTCAGCCCGCCGTTGGTGTTCGGCCCGTAGATCGACCAGAGGTTCGGGAAGCCCGGCATCATGCAGCCGAGGTAGGCGCGCGCGCCGTCCTTGGCCCAAAGGTCATGCAGTGTCTGCCCGCCGCGGCCGGTTATGGTCATCGGGTAGAGCAACTCGGTCGCCCGGAAACCGGTGGCGTAGACGATCACGTCCGCGGCGTGCAGCGTCCCGTCCTTCGCCACCACGCCGCCCGGCTCGATGCGCTCGATGCCGTGGGTGACCAGGGTGACGTTGTCGCGCTGAACGGCGTCCAGGATCGAATACGCCGGATCCACGATCACCGCCCGCGCCGACCAGACCGGGTGTGGCGGCGTCATGGCCTCGACCAGGGCCGGATCGGAGAGCTTCTTTCGCAGGAACGCCAGGCTCGCGTCCCGCGCCCGCTTGTTGAGCGGGCTCACCGCGTGGGGGTCTTCGAAGCCGGGGTCGATTTGCGCCAGGTTGGCGAGCCCGTCCAGCGTGCACGCCCGGGCCCGCATGAAGTTGGTATGGAACGGCAGGTTGCGGTCCAGCCAGTTCACCTGCGGAGGGAACGGCGAGCGGTAGCCGGGCGTGGGGAACAGCCACTGCGGTGTCCGCTGGAACACGGTCACGTGCCCGGCCTCGAGGGCGAGCTCGGGGATCATCTGGTAGCCCGTGCAGCCGGTGCCGATCACCGCGATCCGCTTGCCCTTGAGGTCCACGTCCTGCGGCCATCGCGCCGTGTGCCAGGCCGCGCCGGCGAAGGTGTCGGCCCCGGGAATCTCGGGGATCAGCGGGCGGCTGAGGAGCCCCACGGCGGTGATCACCGCACGCGAACGGAGGGTGCGCGCACCCTCCGGGCCTACGAGGTCGATGACCCACTCTTCGGCCGCCTCGTCCCAGGTCAGCGCCTTGACCTCGGTCTCGAACTGGATGTGCCGGCGCAGGTCGAAGGCGTCGGCCACCCAGTTGAAGTACTTCACGTTCTCCCGCCATTCGCAGAACGGGTTCGGATAGGGGAAGTCGACGCCGAAGATGTGGGTGTACGAGCGGCTTGCCGTATCCACCCGTGCGCCCGGATAGCGGTTTTCCCACCACGTCCCGCCGACGCCGGCGTTCTTTTCGATAACCGTGACCGCGAACCCCGCTTCACGCAGCTGCAGCGCGGCGTTCAGGCCCCCCATGCCGGCGCCGATGACCGTCACGCTGAAGTCCTTCAGCCGCGCCGGGTCGGGCGTTTCGCGCCAGCGCAGCGACCGCGCCGCGGGGTCGATCGCGAGTTCTTCCACATGATGCAGCAGGCTTTCGCCTTCCAGCGCCTTGCCCAGCATCAGGCCCAGGCTGACCGGCAGCCGTTCGCGCGGCCCGATGCCGATGACGCCCGCGCCGCTGTCGCGATAGGCCTTCAGGAAAGCCGCGCCCTTGCGGCGCAGCAGCGCCACGTCTTCGTCGCTCGCCGGCAGGACGGCGTCGCCCATTCCGGCCTGTACGATCCTCACGCGCGTCGACGCCACTTCCGGGTCGCCGGTGAGCTGGTAGAGCAGGCCGCGCAGCACCATAGGATCGGCATAGGCGATCGCGTCCTCGATCGCCGCATCGTCGGCCGCGCGCAGCTCGGGACGTGAAGACACCTCGAGCTTGGTCATGCCTTGGGCTCCCCATCGTGGCTCTTGCCCGGATTGAGGAGGCCCACGCCCTTAGAGTCGAGTCCAAATACTCAGAGCGACGGCAAGCCGGGGGGACAGGCGGGCACAGGCCCGCCCGTCCCTTGGCTCTCAGTTCGCCGCGACCGCCACGGCGCGCGCGCGCCTGCGCATCACCGCGCCGACACCGCCGAACCCGACGATCATCATCGCCCAGGTGGCCGGCTCCGGCACGGCATCGATCCGGAAGGCAAAGTCGGTGTGAAGGTCGGTCCATGGACCGCAGTGCGGCCCCCCGTCGAGGCAGCCGGGACCAACGGACCGGTGGGCGTTGTAGAGCTCGGAGCCGACGGTCGGCCCCGCCAGAGCTTCCGACCACTGCCAATCGCTGTTGAAGTTGGCCACGGTCAGCCAGTAGTCGGTCCCGGCATGGATGTTCCAGCCGGGCGCCACGACCGCGTCGAACTGGAAGATGCCCGGGATCGAATAGGCGCTGGTGGTGGCGGTGACGAACTGCTTCAGCCCCCCGGTGAGGGTGTTGCCCGACGGCGTGAGCGCCGGTTCGCCCAGCGTCGGATCGTTGTTCTGGAGAACGACCTCGAAATCGAGACTGGAGGCTTCGCTTCCCCACCAGGTCAGGTGCGAGACGGCTCCGCCGACCACCGGGATGAAGTCGTCGGCGATCACCGGCCCGTTCGCATTGTGCCACGAAGTGTTCGGCGGCAGCGCGTTCGACGTCGGCAGGTTTTCATAGACCAGCGTCGACGCTGCTGCAGACGTGACCGTTGCGGCCGCCAGAGCGAGCCCGCAGGCGCCGGCAGCCAATCCGAGCAGGCGGGGTGAATTTTTCGAAGTCTTCATCGGTCTACTCCAATTCGTTGCGTGACCTAAAATTCCTGACAACTAAAGCGTCACTGCTCATACTTGGCGTTCGAAGTCGTTCGAAGATGAAATTCCACGATGGAAAGCGAGCGTGCTCAGAGTTGTAGGCCTTCAAACGATATAGACGTCACGCCGACGAAACTTGACCGGGGTCAAGGTTTCGGTGAGAAAACGAAATCTGTTGCGAAGACAGTCTCCTGCGCGGAAATCTCGCACCCAGGGGAAACCTTCGACGACCCGTGGGGGTTCAGAGCGTTTGCGCCTCGGCTCCGAGGTCCGGCCCGTCGAGATCGCGGTGAGCCCGGTCCGAACGCACCTCGACCATCCTGCGTCGAACCGCGAACGCGCGCCGGCCGCGAAGCGTCAGCACCCCTTGCGACTGCAGGCCACGGATGACGCGGCTCAGGGTCTCGGGAGAGAGGGCCAGGAAGTCCCCGATGTCGCGGCGGCTCATCGGCAGCGTTAAGGGTTCGCCGGAACGCGCCTGCCGATGCGCCAGCCACGTGAAGAACCACAGCACGCGCTCCGTCGCCGGGAGATGCGCGACGGTTTCCACGTGGTGGGCCAGGTCATTGAACTGACTGTTGGCCGTCCGCATGAGCTCGAAGACCAGGTCGGTGGACTGCATTGACAGCTGCAGGACCGATTCAAGCGAATAGCGGGTGAGCTCGACGTCCGTCACAGCCTCTGCCGCGGATGCGCGCCCGTCCACACACAGGCCGAGGATGTCGCCGGGAAACAAGAAGGCGACGATCTGGCGATGCCCCTCCGCCCCATTGACCTGAAGGCGAACGCAACCGCTGACGAGCCGGAAGATGCCAGAGGATTCCTCCCCCTCGTCATAGATCATCTGGCGCTTGCGATAGCGCACCGGCCAGTGGCGCGCCTGATCCAGCAATCGTTCGATCTTGCCCACGCGTCTCTCCGTCGTCGCTCGCCAAGCCATCGTCCGACGCGAGCCGCCTCCACTCACGGTTGTCTGAAGAGGAGGATCGACGATTTGATTCCGCGCAAATCACGGCGTCCGGGGCGACGGTCTTGCCAAGATCGCTGACCCACAGGTCTTCGCGGAGGTGGCCGACGAGCGGTGAGAACGTGCCGTCCGCCGCTGCACGCAGCCCTCGCACAAGGGGAGATACCGGAACCCCAACGACGAGATTCACCACAGTTTTGACGCTCATCAAGAACCGACGGTCCCACCCATGCTTGATGGCACGTCGACTTCAACCCCTCAGGAGCACCGCCATGAACGTCCATCGCTCACAGTTCCTGCCGAAGCTCGCCGGCTCAGCTGGCAATGTCTTCGCGCCCATCCAGCGCGAGTTCGACCGCCTGTTCGATCAACTGGGGAGCGGCTTCGCCTCGCTCGCCGAGACTGAACTGGCGCCCAACATGGACATTCGCGACACCAAGGACGGCCTGGAGATCTCGCTGGAACTCCCGGGCATGACCCGCAGCGACGTGAAGATCGCGGTGGACGACGACCTGCTGACCGTCAGCGGCGAGAAGAAGATCGAGAAGGAAACCAAGGAGGGCGACTACCACCTCTCTGAACGGGCTTACGGGACCTTCTCCCGATCCATCACCCTTCCCCGAAGCATCGTCGCCGAAAAGATCAAGGCGACCATGAAGGACGGCGTCCTCACGCTGACCGCGCCGAAGAATGGCGGCGCGAAGGCCAAGGCGATCGAGATCCAGCCCGCAGACTGATCCCCCCGATGCTACGAGCTGGCGAGCGCTCCGGAGTTCACTCCGGGGCGCTCAACCGCTCATGGTCACGGAATGTGTCGATGGCATTCTCGCGTCAGCACACGCGCCCTGCGCCGCTGGCCGGGCTTACGCCTCGATAGCGCCACATCCTTGTCCGCCCCGGTCTTGGGGCGCCGCGCTCGGCGCGATGTCAGCCCGTGAAGAGCTCGTCGCGCGTCGCGACGAAACCGCTGTTGAGATGCGTGCTCAGGGAATGCCCGAACATCAAGAGGCCCTCCTCGAGATAGTCACTCACCAGCGGCGTGCCGAGGAAGAGATCGAGAGCGTGGATTGGATCGATCCCCCGCGCCGCCTCTCGCGCCTCCTGCCACTGGCCCAGCGCGTAGTCGCCACGCCCGATCCCCACGAGCGCGATCAGGTCGATCAGTTCGTCCGCGTTCAGCGATCCGATGGCGGAGACCAGCTCTTCCACCACCGTGTCATCCGGCTGGAACTGAAGGACATCGACAGCGCGGTCGTCAGCGGGGTTGGACCCTTCATCCGGGTCGACAGGATCCACTTTCGTGTGAAACTCGCGGGCCTTCAGGATCATGAAGAAGGCCGCCTCCGGCTTCAGCGCCAGCGCAGGATTTGGGGCGGCCAAGGTGTTCCTCCGTGCGCCGATACAAGGGCGCTTTGCGAGCCCCCGCCAATGTTGGACGCGCAAAGTCCGACGGAACGGGCCCAGCGGCCTTGATCCCGGTCAAGCGGGCTTTCCCAAGCGCGCGAGCGTCTGGGGGACATCCTGCAGCACCCCGGCTGTTCCACGCCGGGGTCGGCGTGGGGCGCAGCGTCGAGGCACAGGTGGATCACGCTGATCGGGCCTTCGAGGCCGCCGACCGAGGCGGCCTGATCGTCGCCCAGGCCCGCCGCGGTCTCGAACAGCATATGGCCCCTCCCCGCCTGGCCTGCGAACGTCGTGGCGCTGCGCAGGGTCGCATCGGCGACGCGAGGCCGCGCAACGTGGCGCCGAGAGTTAAAATTCGTCGGGAAATCGACCGGCCGGCGTCGCGCGACCTCAGTTCGCGACGCGGACCGGGGCCCCATCCCGGACCTTGTCGGACGGGAAGACGACCACCCTGTCTCCGACCGAGAGCCCCGACAGCACCTCCGCGTCCCGATCGGTCAGGACGCCGACGCGGATGGGTCGCAGGCGGGCGTGTCCGCCCTCGATGCGGAAGACCGCCCAGCCGCCGTCGTCCCTGACCAGGGCGCCCAGCGGCGCCTTCAGCGCCTGCGGGACGCGACGCAGGAACACACGCCCCCAGACCCGATAGCCGGCGCCCAGGCGGGCCCATTGGCTGGCCGGGCCGGTGAACTGCAGCAGCACCAGGGCGCGCTGTTCCTCGACCCCGAGCGCCGAGACCTTGGTGAACCCCTGCGGCTCCACGCGCCGCACCACCGCCGGCAGCACGCCGGGGCCGCCCCAGTCGTAGATCTCGGCGGTCATGCCTTCCTGGATGCGCACGGCGTCCTGCGACAGGAACTCGATGGCGGCCTCCAGGCCGTCGCTGTCGCTGATCTCCACCAGCGGCGCACCCATCTGGACCGTGCGCTCGCTCTCCTGGAGCACCCGGGTGACGCGGCCCGAGGCCGGCGACTTCACCTGGACCAGCTGGCTGCCGCCCGCGTCGGGGCCCATCAGCCCGGCGCGGGCCGCGACCGCCTCCGAGCGGCGGACGCGAAGCTGGGCCTCGGCGGCGCGAACCGCCGCACGGGCGACCCGAGCCTGCGCCTCGGCGGCCTCGAGCGCCTGGGCGGACGCGAACCCCTTGTCGGCCAGGGTGCGCACCCGCACGAGGTCGCCCTCGAGCTTCCGCGCCTCGGCCGCCGTCTGCTCGCGCTGGGCCTGGGCGGCGCCCACCGCGGCGTCCGCCGCCGCGGCCGTGGCCTGGGCCTGCGCCCGGGCCCTGGGGTCGAGCAGGTCTGCGCTGGCCGGCCGGATCCTGGCCACCACGTCCGCGCCCGCCCGCACGCGGTCGCCCACGTGCAGGTCCAGCCGCTCAAGCCGCCCGGAGACCGGCGCCGACACCACATAGGCCTCGCGGACATGGGCGGATCCCTGGTCGGCCACGCTCTCGGCCAGGGGTCCGCGTTGCACGGCCAGGGCCTCGACCGGCACGGGCCGGGGCGCGACCAGCAGCCAGAGCACGGCCGCCAGCGCGACCAGTACCGTTCCGCCGATCGCCCAGCGGGCCCATTTCAACGCCGGCCGCCGTTCGTTCGCCATGCCCTACTCCCGTGTCTTCAGGACGGCCACGAGGTCGAGGCCCCAGATGCGCCGCGCCACCAGCACGCCGCCCAGCAGCACCGCGGCGAAATAGGCCGCCAGCGCCACGCCATAGCTTCGCGCACTGATGACCGCGGGCAAGCGCAGTTCCTCGCGCGAGTAGGCCGCGACGAGGCCGTGGGCGAGCGCCTGGCCGCCAAGCACGCCCAGCGGCACGGCCGCCAGGGCGAGGATCACCAGTTCACCGCAGAGGATGTAGGCGCACTCGCCATGCCCAAACCCCAGTACGTGGAGGGTCGCCAGGTCCCGCGACCGCTCCGAGAGCGAGATGCGGATGGTGTTGTAGGCCACGCCGAAGGCGATGGCGGCGGCAAAGCCGACGAAGAAGGTAATCGTCACCTGGAAGGCCTCGGCCATCGCCTGGCGCCAGGCGGCCACGGTCTCCTCACGCGAGGAGGCGCCGATGATCTGCGGCGTCCGCGCGACGGCGCGATAGAAGGCGGGCCGCCGGTCGTCGGCCACCAGCAGCTTGGCTCCGCTCACCAGGTCCCCCTCGCCCATCAGCCGGTTGAGCGCACAGCGATCCAGGTAGGCGGAGAACCCGCTGTAGTCCTGCGACAGCCCGGTGACCGGCAGGAGGGCGCTGGGCCCGCTGCCGTCGATCACCTCGACCCACACCGGGTCCCCGGCGCGGAGCCCCAGGCGGACTGCGAGCCCCTCGCTGAGCACCAGCCCGCCCCCTTTGAACGGAATGCGTCGGCCCTGGCCGTCCAGCGGCTGCTCCAAGGCGCCGTCCGGCGCGACGCCGACCAGGCGGACCAGTTCCTCGCGCCCCGCGGCCTTCAGGCGTCCGGCCACGACGCGCGTCGGCTCCGCCGCCACCACGCCCGGCAGGCGCGCCACCCCGGCGATGGCGCCGATCGCCCGCGGTTCCGCGAAGCTCACCGCTTCCGTCCAGCGCTGCGAGCGGTAGTAGGTCTGTTCGATCACCTTATCGATGCCGTCGAACAGGAACTGGGTGCCCACCAGCAGCGCGAGGCTGGACGCCAGGCCCAGGCTGGTCAGGAGGGCGCGCGACGGGAAGCGTTCGAGATGGCGCAGGATCATCCGGGTCGCTTGGTCGAGACGGCCGCCACGGACGAAACGGTCGAACGGCCCCGAGCGATAGGCGGCCGGGCGCGGCGGCTGCATCGCCACCGCCGGCGACAGGGCGGCCGCCCGCCGCACCGCCAAGATCGAGCCGGCCATGGCGGCGCCGACGGCCACGACCGCAGCGGCCGTGAAGGCCGGCCAGTGGAAGGTCACCTCCAGCGTCGGGAAGCGGAAGTACTGGCGGTACATCCCGACGATGCCGGCGCCGAGGCTGGCGCCCGCCAGGCCGCCGGCCACCGCGCCGGTCAGGCCGATCGCCGCGGCCAGGCGCAGGTAGGGCGATGCCGCCTCACTGTTGCGATAGCCGAACGCCTTGAAGAGCCCGATCTGTTCGCGCTCGGCGTCCACCAGCCGTGACACCACCAGGTGCACCAGGGCCGCGGCGATCAGCAGGAAGATCGGGGGCAGGACCTCGGCGGAGGTGGAGAGCTCCTTCAGCTCGGCGTCGAGGAAGCGGTTCGAAGGCTGGTCCGCGCGCGCGTAGGCCGCGCGGCCGCCAAACGGGCCGAGGATCCGATCGACGTCCGCCAGCACCGCCGCCAGCGGCCGGCCGGGCGCGACGCTGAGCGCCACGTTGTTGAACGCCCCCGTCAGACCGGCCGCCCGCTCCACCGTTGTCCTGGGCGCCCACAGCACGCCCTGGTGGGCGTCGTCCGGCATGAAGGACTCGGGCGCCGGCACATAGACGAACTCCGGCGACAGAGCCGCGCCGACGATGGTGAAGCGAAACGCCCGCCCATCGATGACCGCCGTCAGGGTCTGCCCCAGCTCCAGGTGCGCGGCCTCCATGAAGGTTCTCAGCGCGACGACCTCGTTCGCGCGTCCGGCCTCGGGCATCCGGCCGCGGGTCAGCCGGATGCGGTTCAGCGACCGCCGCGGGTCGTCCGGCAGGGAGATCAGGCGCACGCCCGCCGGGCGGGCGAGGCCCGGCGCGTCCATCAGGCCGCCCTGGACGATCCGCACGTCAACCACCGTGGCGCCGTCGATCGCGGCCAGCTCGCGGGTGACCGAGAGCGGCGCGCGCTTGGCCTGGGCGAACACGTCGGCGAACCGGGTCTCGGCATAGAAGGCCGCCTGGGCGTCGGCGAGGGACCGCTGGGCGGAGAACGCCATCACCGCCACCGACACGCCGCAGGCGATCAGCAGGGCGATGGCCATCACCTGCCAGCGCATGCGCCAGAGGTCGCGCAACATCTTCCGGTCGAGCGGCGCGGGCCTCACCAGGCCATCTCCCGCGGCGCGATCTTGTGGGCGTTGGGCGCCACGTCGGCGATGCGGCCGTCGCGGAAACGGACGATCCGGTCCGCCATCGCGCCAATCGAGGTGTTGTGCGAGACGATCATCGTGGTGGCCCCGACCGCCGCCGTCACCTCGGCGATGGCTTCCAGGACGCGCACGCCGCTTTCACTGTCGAGCGATCCCGTGGGTTCGTCGCAGAACAGGAGTTGCGGTCGCTTGGCGATGGCGCGCGCCACCGCCACCCGCTGTTGTTCTCCGCCCGACAGCTGGGCCGGGAAATGGTCCAGGCGGCCGGCGAGGCCCACCCGATCGAGCGCCTCCTCGGGCGACATGGGGTCACGCGCGATCTCGGTGATAAGCGCGACGTTCTCGCGCGCGGTCAGGCTCGGCACCAGGTTGAAGAACTGGAAGATGAACCCGACCGAGGCGCGCCGGTACCGGGTGAGCTCGGCGTCGCTGGCCTTGATCAGGTCCAGGTCGTGGAACCTGGCGGACCCTGAGGTGGCGCGATCGAGTCCGCCCAGGATGTTGAGGAGCGTCGACTTCCCGGATCCGGAGGGCCCGAGCAGGACCAGGGTTTCACCCGCCTCGATCCGCAGGTCCACGCCGCGCAGGGCGTGCACGTCGCCCGCCTCGGTCGCATAGACCTTGCTCAGCCCGCGGATGTCGAAGGCCGACGACGTCGGAGGCGAAGGCATGGACAAGGGCCGGCGACTCCCTCTCGGCGCGGGCACCGTGCCCGGCCGCGCGCTGAGCAGCGTTGATCGGGGTCAACCCGCGGCGCGGCGTAGCGCGGCGGACCTAGCTAACCCGCGGGATCGCCGCGCGATAGATCTGGCGGCCCGTGGCGTCGCGGAACTCCAGGGCCAGCTGCTCGTCCCTTAGGGCGAACAGGGCGAACCCCGTCTGGTACGGCGCGCGGAACAAGGTCCCTTCGACCGCGGCCACGTCGCCCGCCGACGAGCCGGCGCCGCTGCAGATGTGGTTCGTCCCGCCGGCGCGGATGTGCTGCAGAACGTGGTCGTGGCCGCAGACATAGGCCTGGACGTTGTGCGCGGCGAGCAGCGGCTCGATCTGCGCCGCTAAGGCGGGTGAGCCGCCGTGATGGCCGCCGGAGCGGATCGGATGGTGGCCGACGACGATCTTCCAGTCGGCGCGCGAGCGGGCCAGCGCGGTCTTGAGCCAGGCGACCTGCGCGTGCGGGTCGGGCAGCGAAACCCGCCCGCGCGACAGCCGCATCAGCGCCTCGTCGCCGCCCGCGTCGATCGGGGTGGTGTCGAGCACGAAGAGGTCCAGCCGCGGCATCCCGACCTCCGCGCCCGAGACCGTGTAGTAGCGCTGCGGCATACGCCAGCGCGGGTGGCTGCGGGCATAGGCCAGCTGGGCGCCCGGCCGGCCCCGGTAGTCGTGGTTGCCCAGCGACGCGAACCACGGCGTCTGCAGGGACGGCGCCGCATAGACGTCCTCGAACGATTCCTTCCAGTGGTCGTCGTCGGCGGACTGGACGCCCGCGGGGTAGAAGTTGTCGCCCACCGACAGGACGAACCGGCTCCCGGCCTCGGCCGCGGTCCGGCCCATGCCGCCGGCGACCGCGGCCTGGTCGCGCTCGCCGCGGCGGCCCCAGTCGCCCAGCGCCAGGAAGGCCCCGTCACCGCCCGCGGCGACGGCGCGCCCCGCGGCCCCGGCGGCGACGGCCAGTCCCCCCAGGCCCTGCAGGACCGTGCGGCGTGGCAGCAGCGGTGTAACCAAGCGTCGTACTCCTGACCTTACCCGCTTGGACGCCGCCGCCGGCTGATCGCCTCATTGACCATCGCCGCATTGATCGGCGGCCCGGAGGCCCCTACTCCAGGCCATGCCGTGGCGTTCGGACATCTGGCGGATCGGCGTGGCCCCGGCCCCGATCGCGCGCATCGCGGCGGCGGGAAGCCTGGATGGGACGACCGTGCGCTGGCTGCCGGAGGAGCTGCCGTTCCGATTCCTGGCCGACCCGTTCGGCCTATGGCGCGACGGGCGTCTGTTCGTGTTCGCCGAGGCCTACGACTATCGCACGCGCCATGGCGTGATCGACGTGCTGGAGCTGGACGCCGACCTGGCGCCTGCAGCGCGCCGCACCGTCCTGCGCGAACCGTGGCACCTGTCCTATCCCTTCGTCTTCGAGGCCGAGGGCGCGGTGTGGATGACGCCGGAGGCGCACCGGTCAGGCGCGCTCACGCTTTATCGGGCCGAGGCGTTTCCGGACGCCTGGGCGCCGGTCGCGCGCCTGGAGCTGGACACCCCGGCCATCGACGCCACGCCGTTCCGTCACGGGGGCCTGTGGTGGCTGGCCTATTCCCCTTCGGGCCCGCAGGCGTTCAAGCAGGGCCGCCTGCACCTGGCGTTCGCCGAGACGCTGACCGGGCCGTGGCGGCCGCATCCCGGCAACCCCGTCCGCGTCGACCGGTCCAGCAGCCGGCCGGGCGGGACGCCCTTCGTGGCGGACGACGGCGTGCTGACGCTGCCGGTGCAGGACTGCGTTCGGACCTATGGCGGCGCCATTCGCCTGCTGCGGATCCTGGCTCTGACGCCGGATCGCTTCGAGGCGGAAGCCGGCGCGGCGATCCCGCCGCCGGCCCAGGCCGCCCCCTATCGGGACGGTCTCCACACCCTGGCCGGCTGCGGCGAGGTCACCCTGGTCGACGTCAAGCGGACTGACCGTTCGTTTGCCGGCCTGGCGATCGATGCGGCGCGGCGCTGGGGCCGGGGGGCCTGAGCGGCAGCCGCCGGACGATGTCGGCGCCGGCCTGGGCGAACGACGCCGCCCCCATCCGGTCCAGCACCCGGGCGCGCGCCGCGGCGCCCATGTCGGCCAGCCGTTCGGGGTGCAGCAGCAGCCAGGCCAGGGCCTGGGCCAGCGCCTCCGGGTCGTCGGGCGGGACGATCAGGCCGGTCTCGCCGTCGCGCACGCTGTGCGGCATTTCGCCGACCGCAGAGACCACCGTCGGCAGTCCCGCCTGCATCGCCTCATGGGCCGCGATGCACAGCCCTTCCCGCCGCGAGGGCTGCAGGTAGATGTGCAGGTCCGCGAGGAAGCGACGCGAGTCGGTCTCGAAGCCGGTGAGGCGGACGTTGGTCAAACCGGCGCCGGCGATGGCCGCCTCGAGCGCCCCGCGCTGGTCCCCGGCCCCAGCGATCCGCACCTCGAACGGCGGCAGGGGCGCGAAACAGATGGTCTGCAACCGCGCCAGGGCCGCGATGAGGATGTCATAGCCCTTTGCAGGATGCAGCCGCCCCAGCGTCCCAAGGCGCAGGGGCTCGCCGGACCGCCACGGCTGCGCGCGGGGCGCGGCCGGATCGGCGGCGAACAGGGGCCAGACCGCGAGCCGGTCCGTCGGCACGCCCAGCCGCTCGGCCGTCAGCGCCGCGACGCTATGGGAGTCCCCGATCCACAGCGTGGACAGCCGCTGCGTCGCCTGCAGCAGCGTCAGGTTGGCAGGCTTGAGGTACGCGGAGTGCTGCCAGCTCACGACCGGCAGGTGTTGGCGCAAGCCCACGAGCTGGCCCAGCAGCGTCGCGCGCGTCAGCGACGTCCAGACCACGTCCGCCCGCCAGGCGCGAACCCGGCGGTCGAGCCAAGTCACCGCCGCCAGGTGATCGGTCTCGCCGCCCTCGCGGACCTGCACCGGCAAGCCGGCCGCTTCCATGGCCGCCAAGCCGCGCCCGTCGCGCCGGGTGAGCACGAAGACCTGAACCTCCGCGCCCTGGTCGCGCAGCACCTGGGCCACCGCCGGAACCGGCGAGGCCGCTCCGCCGCCCTCGACCGAGTTGATGACATAGGCGATGCGCATCAGACGCCGGCCTCGACGGCCCGGGGTGCGTGCGCGCCCGTCTCGCTCCAGGCACAGAGCGCCAGCAGTCCGACGCCGGCCACCGCCTGGATGACCGCATGCGCGCCCGCCCCGGCCAGGCCCAGCCAGGACAGCATCGGCGGCAGCACCAGCAGCAGGCCCAGGCCGCTGACCAGATTGGCGCCCGCCGAGAGGTGCGGCC
Source organism: uncultured Phenylobacterium sp. (assembly GCA_966096115.1). Classification (GTDB taxonomy): domain Bacteria; phylum Pseudomonadota; class Alphaproteobacteria; order Caulobacterales; family Caulobacteraceae; genus Phenylobacterium. The sequence goes on along the minus strand of CBHTUE010000005.1, from coordinate 31,770 downwards.
GGCCGAGCGCGGTGAGCGCTGCGCTCATCGGCGGCCCGGCCAGTTGGATGGTGCGGCCCAGCGCCAGCCACAGCATCGGCCCGGCCGCGGCGGCGAACGGCGCGCCGGCCATCAGCACCGCCAGCGGCTGGCCGAACAGGGCCAGGATCAGGCACACCGGCGCGGCCGCCAGCAGGGCGACGCCGACGGCGCGGACCACGGCGGCGCGGATGCGCGGGCCCCGGTCTCCGGCCGCGGCAAGGTTGGCGAGTTCGGCGTAGGCCGCCTGTCCCAGGATCTGCGCCGGCTGCGCCAGGACCGCGGTCGCCCGCTGGGCGACGGCGTAGAGACCGGCGGCGGCAGGGCCCAGCACCCAGCCCACCGCCAGCGGCGTCAGGCGGCCGGACAGTTCGGAGACGGTAACGTCGGCGTTGGCGGCGAGCATGAAACGCCAAAGGCCGGGGTTCTCCCGTGGGACCCGGCCCAGACCGCCCCGTAGGTCCGACCACGCGTGCTGGCCCCACGCGGCCCAGACGCCAAGGGCCCACATCGCCGCCCATTCGGCGAGGGCCGCGACAAGCCAGGCGATCAGGAAACCGCGCAGCCCGGCGTGGGCGGCGACCGCGACCAGCGAGCCGGCCAGGCGCACGCCCGGGGCCACCAGATTGTGCGCGCCCAGGAGATCGAAACGCCCGGCCAGCTGCAGGTAGCCCGCCGGGGTGGCGCGGATCGAGGCCAGCACCGCCAGGCTGTACGGCAGCGCGAACGCGACCGCCGTCGGCGACCAACCCAGCGACGGCCCCAGTATCGGGGCCAGCACCGCCGCCGCGACCACGGCCAGCAGGCCGCCCGCGCTCTCCACCAGCCCGGCGAAGGCCAAGAGCCGCGTCAGCCGCGGCCCGTCGCCCGCCGCGCGGGCCTGGGCCCCATAGCGGACCACCGCGTGCCAGCCGGGGAACTCGATGATGCCGCCCACCGTCATCGCGTAGGCGTGCACCAGGATCAGGACGCCGTAGTCGGCCGGACCCAGCGCACGCGCCGCGACCGCCAGGTAGGCCAGGCTCAGCAGGCCGGCCCCGGCCTTGCCGCCCAGCAGCCGGCCCAGGTTGCCGTAGATGCGCCGAACGACGTCCCGCTCCGGCTGGTCAGCCATGGGCGACGAGCCTCGCCGGCGCCTCGGCCTCCAGGGCGGGCAGCCCAGCGAAACTGGCCAGCGCGCGGGCCGCGCGGAGCGACGAGGGTTCGCTGGTCAGATCGAAACTGTGGTCGAACAGCGCCTGCTGCACGGGCCGGTACGTCGTCGCGTGGTCGACGGTCGCCCGCGCCAGGGCGCCCTCCAGTTCGCCGGCGGACTCGATCACCTGGCCCGCCCGCCAGTGCGCGAAGTTGGGATCGCCGCGCCACGCCAGCCCCTTGGGGTTCAGGAAGACGCAGGGCCGCGGCCGCACCAGGAACTCGTAGACCTGGCTGGAGGCGTCGCCCAGGTAGATGTCGGCCCGGTTCGTGTAGGCCATCGTCGTCGACGTGCGACTGCCCAGGTCGATGTGGATGTTGGGCGCCCGCAGATAGCGCTCCTCGATGCGGCCGGGCCGCTCCACGCCGATACGGTCGATGCTGATCGCGTAGGGCCGTTCAAACAGCATCACGTGCGGCGCGAAGATCAGGTGGTAGTCGTCGCGGGCGGCGAACCAGTCCAGCACCTGCCGGCCGGCGGCGTACCACGACGACAGGTGCGGCGAGACGTGCGGGTTGTAGAGCACCACCGGGCGGCCGTCGTCGACCAGGGCGTGCGGCCGCGCCCCACCCAGGTCGGCGTCGAACTTGGGGTAGCCCACCACCGAGATCGTCGCCGGATCGACCCCGGCCTCCTGCACCAGGCGCTCCTGGATCTTCGGTCCCGACACGAACACATGGTCGAAGCCGGCGCTGGCCTTGTCGAAGCCCACGGCCCGGTCGCCGGCGCCGTGCCGAGTATGGACGATGCGCAGGTCCTTGAGGCCGTGCTGGGTCTTCAGGACCAGGGACGTCTTCTCGGTCACCACCAGCACGTCGAGACCGCGGAAGAAGTCCAGGTTGTCGCCGTAGACCAGCAGCTTCGTGGTTGGCGCCACGCGCTCCAGCGTGGCTTTCGCCAGGCGGCTGCGCCGTCGCTTCAGCCCCAGTTCCACCAGCGGAATCCGCTGACCGATCAGACCTTCGCCCAGCCGGACGACCTCGGCGCTCAGGCGCGGACTGGTGGTGGCCACCACGATCTCGGCGTCGGCCCCGCCCCGCGCGAGCGCGAGCGCGATCGGCAGGCTGTGCGCGACCTGGTGGACCTGGTCGTGATTGAAGAGGAATCCGATCCGCATGCCTGACTGACGCCGCCGCTGGGTAGGCGCCTCATCAGGTTCGGTCGACGCCGCTCCGGGACCGGCCTACCGCCGGCTCAGGACCACATCGGCGCCGCGTCGTTCCGCGCGGACCGGGGCGAACGCCTCCAGGCGGCGCAGCACCGCGTCCTTGTCGTCCAGGGTCAGCACGCCGGTGAACGGGATGCGCCCGGTCGCGGCGTCGGCCACACGCACCGGTCGGCCCAGGCTGCGGGACAGGTCGGCGGCCACCTCGGACAGCGGCGCCGCCGTATAAACCAGCTGGCCTCCGGTCCACGCGAAAGCCGCCGCATCGCCGCCCTCGCTGAGGTGGCCGGCCGGCGCGCCGCGCGCGTGGGTCAGCCGCTGGCCGGCGGCGACACGCGTGGGAGCCGCCTGCGGCGCGCCGCTGGGCCGAACCTCGACCAGGCCGCGACGGACGGTCAGCGCGAACGCGTCGCCTCGCTGGCGCAGGTTGAACTGGGTGCCCACCACGCGGACCTCGCGGTCGCCGGTGTCGATCAGGAACGGCCGGCCGGGATCGTGGGTGACGTCGAACACCGCCTCGCCGTCGGCCATCTGGACGCGGCGGGCCTGGCGGCCCAGCCGGACGTCGAGGCGCGATCCCGCGTTGAGCCACACGTGGCTGCCATCGGCCAGGACGACCTGCCGCGTCTCGCCCGGGGCGGTCGCATAGGTGGTCAGCGGCGCCGGCCAGTTGGCGAGCGTGACGACGCCCACGGCCAGGCTGGCGGCCAGCCCGGCGCCGACCGCCAGCCACGCCCGCCGGGTGGGCTGGGCCCGCGCCGCGCGCCGTTCGGCCAGCGACACGACCTGGGTTTCGGGGGCCAGCGCTTCGGGAGCCACCGCCACGGGCGCGGGGGCGAAGGCGTCAGCCGCATCGTCGAGGTCGACCCAGATCCGCTCCACCGTCTCATAGGCCGAGGCATGCGCCGGCGAGGCGGCGAGCCACTGCTCGAACGCCAGCCAGTCGTCATGGGTCGCCGCCTCGTCCTGCAGGCGGGCGAACCATTGCGCGGCGGCCTCGGCCGTCGCCATCGCAGTCTCCTCGTCTCGCGGGCCGCTCATCGCGCCCTCCCGGATGCGACGTCGCACCCTTTCTCCAACACATGACGCCGCCGAGCGCCGATCGCCTCCTGCCGCGTCACGATAACCGCTCCGCCAGCCGCTTCAGGACCGCCATGCAGTGCTTTTCGACAGCGCTGCGCGAAATGCCCAGCGCCTGGGCGACCTCGGCGTGGCTGAGGCCGTCGAACTTGTGCATCCGGAACACCCGCTGGGTCTGCTCCGGCATTTCGCCGACGATGGCGACGATCGCCGCCAGCCGCTGGCGGGCGGCCACCGCGTCGTCCGCCGCCGGTTCCTCGGCCACCTCCTCGCCGCCCTGCACGGTGCGGTGGCCCTCGCGCCACTCGTGGTCGCGGGCGGCGGCCCGGCGCTCGCCGCGGATCCGGTCCAGCATCAGGTTCGACCCCAGGCGGTAGAGGTAGGCTGCGGCGTTGCGCACCTCGACGTCGCGCGCGATGGCGGCGATCCGCACATAGATGTCCTGCACCAGGTCCTCGGCGGCGGCGGCCGAGCGCAGCCGCAGCGTGAAGAACCTCAGGAGGTCGTCGCGCCGCTCCAGGTAAGCGGCCAGCAGGGCGGCGCGGGCGTCCGTCATCGCCACCTGTTGAATTAGAAGCTCCGCCGGATAGCAAGGCCGAACGTGCGGGGCGGCAGCGGCGTGGACTGCCGCGTGCGGGCCCGGCTGAACGGATTGCCGAAGGCGAAGGTGTCGCCCGCCTCGTTGGTGACGTTGTTCACATAGGCCTCGAGCCGCCAGTCCGGGCTGCGCAGGCTGGCGGCGATCCGCCCCTGGCCGTAGCCGCCCATGGCGCTGGCGGCGGCCCCGTCGAACGTCAGGAACGAACGGCCGACATAGGCCGCCTGTGCGGAAAGCTCGGCGCGCAGGTCTGAGGGCAGGTCGAAGCCGTACGTCACGTCGATGGAGCCGGTGCGCTTGGCGACCCCCGGCAGGCCGATGTCGACGCGGGCGGGGAAGATGTTGCTGCTGCGGGTGAGTTCGGGCTCGTCGAGCAGGGCGTTCAACCTGAGCCGCCAGTGCGCATCCGGCCGCCACGCCGCCTCGACCTCCACGCCGAAGATCGATCCGTCGCCGATGTTCAGGGTCAGGGGCAGGCCGGAGGCGCGGAACTGGTCGGTCTGGACGTCGCGCCAGACGGCCTTGAACACCGCCGCGCGGACGGTCAGGGCCCGGTCGAACAGCGTGGCTTCGCCGCCGACCTCGTAGTTGCGCAGCCGGTCGGGCTGATAGGCCGCCACGGCGGGCCCGCCCGCCACGCCGTCGGCCTGCGCCGGCACGTTGACGCCGCCGGCGCGGAATCCGTCGGACACCTGGGCGTAGAGTACGATGTCCGGGGCGAACGCGTAGCTGAGCCGCAGCTTCGGCGAAAACCCCTGGTCCTCGACGCTATTGTTGATCGGCGCGAGGGCGGGACGCGCCAGTTGGAAGTCGTCGGCGGTGGTCTCCGAGCGCGTGAAGAACGCCCGGCCGCCGAGCGTGGCGGTCAGGCCGGGGAGCAGGTCATAGGTCAGTTCCCCGAACAGCGCCGCCTCGGTCAGGTGATCGCGGCGCATGAACACCGAGCGCGCCACGCCGCCGGACAGCGTCGCATCCAGGACGCCGGAGCTGGTCTCCCGCGAACGGGAGCCGAAGGCGCCGACCAGCCAGCGCAGCCGCCGCGCCCCAGCCGAAGCCGCGACCGCCTCGCCGACCAGGAGTTCGACGCGCTGTCCCTCGTCGAAGGCGGCCATGCGCGACCGTGGCAGGTCGAACGAGCCGGTCGCGTCGTATCGCGTGGAAATGTCGTGGTCGATGTAGGCGCCGGAGATCCGGATGTCGGACGTCGACCCCGGATGGGCGATGGTGCCGCTGTAGACGCTGAAGTCGTTGTCGTGCGGCTCGCGGATACGGGTGTCGCGGCTCAGGCGGCCGGCGGTCACGTACTGGCTGTCGTCGGTCTGGATTGCCTGGCGGGTCAGTCCGACCTGCGCGTTCCAACCGCCTGGCAGCGCCGTGAGCCCGGCCAGCCGCACGCCGGTGCGGCGCCCGCGGTTGACGTCCTCGGCGCCGAGAGTGGGGTTGTCCAGGTATCCGGCCAGCTGGTCGACGTAGGCCACGGCGCGCACCGCCGCGCGCCCACCGGCCAGCGGCAGGTTGAGCATGCCCTCGGCGCCGAACGAGCGGTCGTTGTGCTCGTTGATCATCGCCTCGGCGCTGGCCGTGGCGGCAAAACTCATCGGATCCGGTTTCGCGGTCGCGATCCGCACGATGCCGCCGATCGACCCGGAGCCGTACAGCGTCCCCTGCGGCCCGCGCAGCACTTCGACGCGCTCGATGTCGGCCAGCCGCAGGTCGGGGTCGGGGGCATTGTAGGTGATCGGCACCTCGTCGAGGTAGAGGCCGACCGTCGACTGGGTGCGGCCGGTGAAGGCGCCGTCCGAGATGCCGCGGATGAAGATCTTGTTGCGGCCGGGCCCCAGGTTGGTCTCCGCCACGCCTGGCACCTGCAGGGCCAGGTCGGCGAAGCTGCGCGCGTCCAGCCGCTCGATGTCCTCGCCGCCCAGGGCGCTGACCGCGAAGGGGCTGCCGCGCAGGGGTTCGCGCCGCTTCTCCGCGGTCACGATCAGTTCCGCCACCTGGATCGTGGTCGGTGGCGTGGCGGCGGGCGGGACGGCGGGGGACGATGGCGCGGCGGGCCGCCCGGCCGTGATCCGGTAGGCCCGCGCGTCCACCCGCTCGAAGCCACAACCGGCGGGCAACAGGCGCTGCAGCGCCTGCGACGGCGTGAACACCCCGATGACGCCGTGGCTGCGGCCCGCGCAGCCGGGCGCCGGAAAGCCGCCGATCGAGACGCCGGCCTGCACGCCGAATCGCACCAGGGCGGTGTCGACCGGTTCCGGCGGGAGGCGGAAGATGTGCGCCGGCTCCGCGCGCGCGGCCCCCGCGGCGAGAGCCAGCACGCCGGCCGCCCACAGCGGCGCATGAAACGCGGGCGCTCGCGGACGCAGCTTCGCTTCTCCCAACTCGCGGCCTCAGCGGGCCTGGTTGGTCTCACTACCCGGTGTGCGGCCATAGCGCCAAGTGAGTGCGGGAAGTAGCATCAGGCTGGCGATGGTCGAGGTGACCAAACCGCCCAGGATCACGATCGCCATCGGCCCCTGGATCTCGCGGCCGGCCTGGCCGGTGGAGATCGCCAGCGGGGCCACGCCCAGGCCGGTGACCAGCGCGGTCATCAGGATCGGCGTCACCCGCTCGCGGGTGGCCAGCTTGAGGGTGTCGACGGACCACGCGCGGCCCTCATGCTCGATCAGGTGCTCGACGTGGGAGATCAGCAGGATGGCGTTGCGCGCCGCCACCCCGAACAGGGTGATGAAGCCCACCAGCGACCCCAGCGACAGACTGGCGCCGGTCAGCGCCACCGCGATCACCCCGCCCACCAGGGCGAACGGCGTCGCGCCCAGGATCAGGCCCGTCGCCCGCCCGCTGCGGAACGCCAGCAGCAGCAGCGCCACCACGCCGGCCACCGCCAGCGCCGCGTTGAACAGCAGCTCCCTGCGCGCCTGCGCCGCGCCCTGCGCCGTGCCCGTGTAGTCCAGGTACACCCCCGGCGGCAGCTTCACCTGCGCGGTGATCGCCGCCTCGGCGGCTTTGGCGACCCTGGCCACGTCCTTCGGCGCGGGGTTGGCGGTGACGACCTGGCGCGGCCGGCCGCCGTCGTGGCTGACCGAGGTGCGACCCTCGGTGAGGTAAACCTTGGCGATAGACTTGAGCGGCACGGCGACCCCGCCGGCCGAGCGCACCAGCAGGTCCCCGACCGCCTCGGGGTCCTGGCGCAGGTCCGGCGTGGTGGTCACCGCGATGTCGATGGCGCGTATGTCCTGGAAGATCTGGGCGGCCACGGCGCCCTGGTAGGCCGTCTGCACGGTGTCCAGCGCCTCGGCCGGCGAGACGCCGTAGCGGGCCAGCGCCTGGAAATCGAGGTCGATGCGGACCACCGGCGTCGACGGCGGCGTCTGTACCTTCACGTCCACGGCGCCCGGGACCTTCTCGAGCACCGCGGCGATCTGGGCGGCCACCTTGTCGAGGGTGTCGAGATCGCCGCCGTAGACGCCCACCGCCAGCGCCGCGGTCTCGCCGGACAACGATTCACCGATCCGGTCGCCGAGGAAAGTCAGCACCTCGGTCGTCAGTCCGGGATAACTGGCCAGCACCTTGTGGATCTGGTCGCCGATCTCGTCCTGGCGCTTGCCCGAGAGGCCGGGCTTCAGCTCGACGTGGAATTCGCTGCGTTCCGTGCCCCAGGTGTCCTCGCCGCCCTCGGCGCGGCCGATCTGCTGCTCGGCGTCGGCGATGCCGTCGATGGCCAGCAGGTCGTGCGTGATCCGCTGGCCGTAGTCGCGCATGACCGACAGCGACGTGCCCGGCGGCCCCTGCACGCCCAGCACGAAATGCCCCTCCCGGAAGCTGGGCAGCAGTTCGGAGTTGAACAGCAGGAAGCCGGCCACGGTGACCGCGGCCGCCACCACGCTGGCCCCCACCGCCCAGCGCGGCAGGCCGATGGCGCGGGTCAGCAGGCGCCCGTGCCAGTCCTTGGCGCGGACCAGCACGCCCGGCTCCTCGTGCAGCCGGGTGCGGCTGAGCAGCAGAAGGGCCAGCGGCGGGGTGACCACTACCGCCACCGCCAGCGAGGCGAGGGTCGCAATGATGAAGGCGGCCGCCAGCGGCGAGAAGAACGCGCCCTGCAGGCCGTGCAGCAACAGCACCGGCAGCAGCACCACCGCCAGCATCAGGGTCGCGTAGACCACCGGCGCGCGCACCTCCACCGAGGCGTCCAGGATCAGGTCGGCGACGGGCCTGTCCTCCCGCCAGGCCCGCAGGCGGCGCACGATGTTCTCAGTCCCGATCACCGCATCGTCGACGACCACCCCAAGGGCCACGGCCAGGCCGCCCAGGGTCATGGTGTTGATGGTTGATCCCATGCGGTCCAGCACGATCACCGCGGTGAGCAGGGCCAGCGGGATCGAGATGAAGGCGATCGCGACGGTTCGCAGATCGCGCATGAACAGGAACAGGACCAGGGCGATCAGAACCGCGCCGATCGCCAGGTCGTCGGCGATGCCCTTCAGCGCCGCGCCGATGAAGTTGGCCGGCCGGTGCAGGCCGGTGTTCACGGTGACGCCCTGCGCCTTCAGCGACGGCGCCAGCTCGGCCATCGCTGCCTCCACGGCGTGGGTCGCGTCCAGGGTGTTGGCCCCGTACTGGCTGGAGATCGACAGCAGCACGCCGGGCCTGCCCATGATGATGGCGTCGCCGTTCAGCGGCCCGGCGCCGTCGACCACCTCGGCCACGTCACCGATGCGGGCGGGCGCGGCGCCCTGGACCGACGGCAGGGGTGCGGCCGCCACGTCGGCGGCGCTCAAGGCCTGGCCGCGCGGCTCGATAAGGATGCGCTGCTGCGGGGTGTCGATGTAGCCGCCGCCGGAGACTCCGGTCGAAGCCTTCACCGCCGCCAGCACGTCTTCGAGGCCGAGATCGCGGGCCGCCAGGTCGTCGGGCCGCACGCGGACCTCCAGCCGCCGGACCTCCCCGCCGTAGACCGTGGCCCGCGCCACGCCGGCGGCCGACAGGATGCGCGGGCGGATCGTCCACTGCACCAGGTCGCGCAGCTGCATCGGCGTCAGCTTGTCGGACGTAAAGCCGACCTTCAGCAGGTCCATCGTCGACGAGGTCAGCGGGGTGACCTTGGGCGCGGCGACACCGGCCGGCAGCCCGCCGATTTCGCTCAGCGCCTCGGCCACCACCTGCCGGGCTCGGTAGGGATTGGAGCCTTCCTTGAAGACCACTTTCACAACGGAGATGCCGGCCTGGGATTCCGAGCGCACAGAGTCCACGCCGGCCGCGCCGTTCACCGACTGCTCCACCGGGCGGGTGACCAGTTGCTCGACCTGTTCTGCGGTCAGGCCGGGCGCCTCGGTCTGCACCTCGGCCTGGGCAGGTACGAAGTCGGGGAAGACGTCCAGCTTGGCGCGGCTCAGCACCACCCCGCCGTAGACCAGCAGCATCACCGCAGCGGCGACGACCAGCCTCGGGCGCTGCAGGGTCCAGCCGACGATGGCGGAGAGCATCGGCTACTCCGCCTGCGACGGGGTTTCGGCGGCGAACAGCTGGGCCGCGCCCTTCACGACGACGGAGTCTCCGGGGCGGAATCCGGTCGTCACGAACAGGCCCGCGGGATCGCTGATACCGCCTGCGACCGCACGGCGCTCGAAGCTGGCGGCGTCGCGGCGGACGTAGGCGAAGGTCTGGCCCGTCGTGCGCAGCAGGGCCTCGCGTGGGATCAGCACCCCCTGCGCCCCGGCGCCGGCGGCGATCGAGGCCGGGGCCACCGCGCCGACCCCCAGCGCCATCGCCTGCGGCCCGGTGACCAGCGCCAGGAGCCCGGTCGACTGCAGGCGCGGATCGCCGACCCGGGCCGGCCCCAGGATCGCGGCCCGGGCCGAGGCGCCGCCGCCGACGTCGATCGTCGCCACGCCGCGCAGGGTCGAGATCCCAGCGGCCGAGTCGATCCGCACCAGTGTGGCGCGCCCGGCCGCGAGGTCGGCGATCAAACGGCCGCGGCGGGCTTCGGACATCGAGGCGATCGACGGGCCCCACTCCAGGCCCAGCCGACGGCGCAGCAGGGCCAGCTTCGCCCCGTCCGCCCGGGCCTGGGCGGCGGCGGCCTCGGCGGCCTTCTTCGAGACGGTCTGGTCAGCGGCGTTGAGGGCGCGCGTCCTGTTGGCCTCGGCCTGCGAGGCGGCCAGCGCCGCAGCGGCCGCAGCGATGTCGGCGTCCAGGGTGGCCAGGGGCACGGCGTCGACGGCGCGGGCGAAGCCGCGGACAGCGGCGCCGCGGTTCGCCGCCGCCAGCGGGGCGGTCGCGATCCCCAGCCGTTTCTGCGTCGCCGCGTCGAGCTTCAGCACCACGCCGGCCGCCAGGGCCGGCGCGGCGATCGCCACGCACAGCGCCACGGCCAGGGCGCGCATCGGGAAGGTCATGGAGCTCCTCCAGGCCGGGTCAGGGCGGTCTGCAGCACGGCGGTCTCGGCGGGGTCGAAAGATCGGCGCAGCGCGTCCTCCAGGTCGGCGGTCGCGATCGCGGCGGTGCGGCGGGCGTCCAGCAGGCTAAGCTCGGCGTCGACGGCGGCGGCCTGAGCGGCCAGGTCGTCGACGCGGTCCGCCTCGCCGGCGCGCGCCGCGCGGGCGGCGTTGTCGGCCGTCTGCCGGGCTGCGGGCAGTTCGCGGGCGGCGGCGCGCTCGGCATTGGCGCGGGCGGCCGTCAGCGCCGCGGCGGCCGCATCGACAGCGGCCAGGGCGTTGGCCTGGGTCAGCTCCAGCGTGCGGCCGGCCGCCGTGCGGGCGGCCTCGGCCTGGGCGATGGCACGCTGGTTCAGGTCGAAGGTCGGCAAGGTCAGCGACAGGTTGAACGGCAGCTTGTTGACCCCGTGGTCGTAGTTGTAGGCGGGCCCGATCCGCACCTCGGGATACTGCTTGGCGACCTCCAGCCGCAGCGCCGCCTCGGCCAGGTCGTAGTCGGCGATCGCGCGCAGGACATCGGATCGCGAGGCCGCCGCATCGCGCCGCCAGTCGGCCAGCCCGTCGAGGGTCGCCGGCGCGGGGTCGCCCGCCACGACGACGCCCCGCGCCGCCGCCGGCCCCACGCCCAGCGCCTGGGCCATCGCCGCCACCGCCGCGCCCTCCCGCCCATGGGCGTCGACGGACTTGCGTTCGGCGGCGGCCAGCTCGGTCTGCGCCATCAGGGCCTGGACGCGGTCGTCCTCGCCCGCCGCCACCCGCCGCTGCAGCCTCTCCAGGCGATCGCGGCGCAGCGCGACAGCGTGGTCCGCCAGCGCGATCTCGGCCCGCGCGCCGGCTAGCTCGGTGCGCGCCTTGGCGAGCGCCGTACGCATCGCCCAGGCCGCCTCGCCATAGTCGTACCAGGCCTGCAGCGCCTGCAGGTCGGCCGTCGTCAGCCGCGTCGCCCGCCGGCCGCCCGCGCCGACCGGGATGTCGGCCGCCGCGCCGCCGCCCCAGTGCGGCTTCTCGTCGGCGTATTCGGCCGTCAGCGTCAGGGTCAGCGGCGGCGACAGCCGCGCCGTGCGCGCCGCGGCCACGGCGGTCAGGTACTTCGCCCGCGCCTCGGCGACCTGCGGGTTGCGCGCCAGCGCCGCCGACAGCAGCTCGGCCGCCGTCCAGGTCGCGCTTGGCGGCTTCTCGTCGAGCCGCCGCGCCTCCAGCGCCGCCGGGAACGCCTGCGGGTTCACCGGCGCCGGGACGTAGTGGACGCAGGCCGTCAGCCCCGCGGCCAGGCCGGCGGCGACCCAGGCTCGGCTCATTTTCCCACGACGATCAGGCGGAAGGTGCCGGGCAGCAGGCTGGGCCGCGCCCCGGGCGTCGCCGGTCCGTACTCCGCCGACGGCAGGTAGACCCGGCCGCTCCGCTCATCGATGGCGATGGTCCGCGCGCTGACCTGGGTCGGCACGGTCTGGACGACCTCGGACTTGCCCGGCCGCACGGCAATCACGGCCAACGTCCCCTCCCGACCCGAGGGGACGAACGCCAACTTCTGGCGCGGGTCGAAGGCGATGCCGTCGGCGCCCTTGCCGGTGGCCAGGGTCTGCAGGACCTTGCCGCTCCGCGCGTCCACGAACTCGGTCGCCCCGTTGCAGGCGGCCATCAGCATGTGGTCGGCGGCGTCATAGGCCAGGCCGGTCGGCCCGTCGCAGCCGGTCAGCGCGTAGCGAGCGGTGACCTTGCGGCCCGCCAGGTCGACGACGGCGATCTGGTTCTTGTCCTCGACGTTGACGAACGCCCTGCCCGCCCCGTCCACCACGCCGGCCTCCAGGGCGCCGCCCACGGTCACCATCCCGACCGCAGCGTGGGTCCTGGCGTCGATCAGGGTGATGTCGCCGCCGGAATGGTTCATCACCAGGACCAGGCCCGAGTGGGCGTCATAGGCCGCCGCGTCCGGGTTCTTTCCCGCCATCACCGTGGCGGCCACCTCGCCGCTGGCGGCGTTGTAGAACGTCGCCTTGCCGGCCGCGCCGTCGGTGACCAGGAATTCCGCGCCGGCGCCCACCGGCATGGTGTCATGCAGGCCCGTCCCAGGCGCCAGCTTCGCCGTCACTGCCTTGGTGGCGAGATCTACGGCGGTCACCGACGCGCCGTGCGCGATCAGCACCCGGTTGTGCGCGGCGTCCACCCGCACATAGTCCCAGCGCCCGTCCGGCCCGGCGATGCGGTCGATCACGTGGTAGGTCGGCGCGGCGGCCCGGGCGGCCATGGGCGCGGCGGTCGCGGCGCAAAGCGCGGCGCAGGCCGCGGCGATCCTGGAGACGGTCACGAAGTCCTCCCGCGTTTGTCGCCGGTCAGGCCTAGCGCGCCGCGGTCCGCCGGTCAGGTTGTGGATCGCCAATGTTGCGGCGGGAAGGTCACGCGGGCCTCCAGGCCGGGGTGGGCGTCCAGCAAGCGCACGTCCGCACCGTGCAGCTTCACGACCGCCGCCACCAGCGCCAGACCCAGCCCGCTACCGGGCGTCGAGCGACTGGCTTCCAGCCGGTAGAACCGGTCAAACACCCGCGTCCGCTCCGGCTCGGCGACCCCCGGCCCGTTGTCGCTCACCGATATCGCCGCCGCCTCCGCCGTCTTGGTCACCGCCACGCCGATCCGGGCGCCCGGGCCGGCATGGCGCAAGGCGTTCTCCACCACATTGACCAGCATCTGGGTCAGCAGCTCAGGGTCGCCGTCCACGGCGACCGCGTCGGCCCGGGCGAGCTCGAGCGTCTGCCCCGCCTCCTCGGCCGAGGGTGCGAACGCATCCACGACGGTGCGGGCGATGTCGGCGAGCTCGCAGGCGCGGAAGCCGGCGCGCCGCGCCCCGCCTTCGATCTGGGCGATGCGCAGCAGGGCGGCGAAGGTCTCGAGAATGGCGTCCAGGTCGGCCAGCGCGCCCTCGATCGCCTCCTCCCGTCCGCCCGGCGCCGCAGCCGCGCCCTCCAGCTTCTGCCGCAGGCGGGTCAGCGGCGTGCGCAGGTCGTGGGCAACGTCGTTGGACACCTGCCGCAGGCTGTCCATCAACGCGGCGATCCGGTCCAGCATCCGGTTGATCGACTGGGCCAGCCGGTCGAGGTCGTCGTCGGATCCCCGCATCGGCACGCGTCGGCCCAGGTCGCCGCCGGCGATCGCCTCCGCCGTGTCGGAGATCGCCCCCAGCCGGCGGTTCAGGTTGCGGCCAAGCCCATAGCCACCGGCCACGCCCAGCACCACCACGCCCAGGAACGCCGCGCCGAACCCGCGCAGCAGCGCCCCGTCCAGCGCCTCGATCCGCTCCTCGTCGTCGCCCACCAGCAGCCGCCGCCCGCCCGGCAGCGCCACGGTCAGCACGCGCACCGACTCGCGGCCGGCCGGGGGCGCGGCCTCCTTCAGCACCGACCAGCCCATCGGCGTCCGCAGGGCCGCCAGCCGTCCGGCCAGGGGCTCGCCGGCGCGACCCTGCACGCCGTAGTCCAGCGAGCCGGGCGTACGGTCGCGTTCATGCACCGCCTCCACCACGCCCTGCAGGCCCTCGGAGCTGTACTCCAGCACCATGGCCGCGGACTCCGCCTGGATGCGGCCGTCGAACTGCGCCTGTAGCCCGCGCCGGGTCGACACCAGGGTGATCACGCCCAGCAAGACCACCGCCAGGGCGAAGGCGGCGGTGTACATCGCCGCCAGGCGCAGGCCGGTAGAGCGGAACACCTACTGCGGCCCCTGCAGCCGATAGCCCGCGCCGCGCACCGTATGGATCAGCTCGCACGCGTGGCCGCGGTCCACCTTGCCGCGCAGCCGGCTCATGTGGCTCTCGACGATGTTGGTCTTGGGGTCGAAGTGGAACTGCCAGACGTGCTCCAGCAGCATCGTCTTCGTCACCACCCTCCCCGCATGGCGCGCCAGGTACTCCAGCAGCTGGAACTCGCGCGGCTGAAGATCTATGCGGCGGCCGGCGCGGGTCACCGTGCGCTTCAGTACGTCGATGCGCAGGTCGGCCACGGCCAGCTCGGTGCGCACGTCCTGTGTCGGCGGCCGCCGGGCCAGGGCGTTCACCCGGGCCAGCAGTTCGGCGAAGGCGAAGGGCTTGACCAGGTAGTCGTCAGCGCCCGCCTCCAGCCCCTCCACCCGGTCGTCGATCCCGCCCAGCGCCGTCAGCAGCAGCACCGGCGTGCGCACGCCGGCCGCGCGCAGGTTCCGCAGCACCGCCAGGCCGTCCAGCCCGGGCAGCATCCGGTCCAGCACGATCACGTCGTACGCTCCGTCCGCGGCGAGCTTCAGACCTTCGCGGCCGTTGGGCGCCCCGTCCACAGCATGCCCCGCGTCGGCCAGGCCGCGCAGCAGGTAGGCGGCGGCTTCCCGGTCGTCCTCGACGATCAACAGCTTCATGCGCGGAACCTGCCCACATCTTCCGGCGCCCGATAGCCCCGGTGACGCGGGGCCCGGATTTAGGCGGCGTGGCGGACCTCGCCCGCGCCCTTGACGAGCAGGCGGGCGATCTCGGGGCGGCACGAACCGCAGGCGGTTCCGGCCCCGGTGACCTCGCCCACGGCGTCGACGCTGGCGCAGCCGCCGGCGATGGCGGCCTCGATCCGCGGGCCGCGCACGTTGCGACAGGCGCAGACGATCGGGCCGGTCTCCACCGCCCGGCCGGGCTGGCGTCCGATCAGCAGCGCCGTTCGGTCCGCCGGTGTCAGGGTTTCCACGGCGAACAGGTCGGCCAGCCACTCGCGCGGCGGCAGGGCGCCGGACGCGGTGAAGAACACCACCCGGTCCAGCCGCCCGCCGTCGAACCAGGCCTCCCGCAAGCTGCCCGCGCCAGGGTCCTCGAAGCGCAGCACGTCGCCGCCCGCCCGCCCCGTCAGCACCCTCAGCAGCGCCGCCCGCTCCCGTGCGTCGCCACGTCCGGCGAACTCGTGCAGCTGGCACGCCGCCTGCGGGATCCGCCGCCAGACCAGGTCCATCCCCTTCGGCGCCGTGTAGGGCTGCCGCGCGATCAGGAAGCCGCGCCAGGTCTCGCGGTAAGGCCGCGCCCGCGCCGGCGTGTGCTTGAACTCCGGCTGGCCTGAGCGCGCGTCGCGGCTCTTCGCCACCAGTGGATTGGCGCGGCCGGACGGGGCGTAGGCCTCGGTCCAATGCATGGGCATGAAGAGCGCGCCGGGCCGCTGGCGGTCGCTCAGCCGCGCGATCGCGATCGCCTCGCCCTGCGCGGTCTGCACGCGGGTCAGCGCACCCTCGGCGATGCCCAGCGGCTCGGCGTCGGCCGGGTGGATCTCGACGTAGGGCTCCGGCGCGTGGCGGCACAGTTCGGGCGCCAGGCCGGTGCGGGTCATGGTGTGCCAGTGGTCGCGCACGCGGCCGGTGTTCAGCGCCAGCGGGAACACCGCGTCGGTCGCCTGGGCCGGGCCGCGGGCGGCCACCGCCTGCAGGCGCGCGCGGCCGTCCGGGGTCTGGAAGCGGCCGTCCGCGAACAGCCGCGGCGTGCCGCCGGCCGCCGTCACCGGCCATTGCACCGGCGCCAGCGCATCGTAGTCATCCAGGGTGATCCCGCTCAGCGGCCCCAGGTTCAGCACCCGGCCGCCCTCCTCGACTGGGCGGTTCTCATAGGCCGACAGGCGCGCCCACTCGCGGAACACCTGGGCCGGCGCATGCCAGCCGAAGGCGTCGCCGAAGCCCATGGCCTTGCCCACGTCGGCGACGATCCGCCAGTCGGCGCGCGCCTCCCCCGGTGGGGCGAACAGGCGCCGCTGGCGGCTGATCCGACGCTCGGAATTGGTGACCGTGCCGTCCTTCTCGCCCCAGGCCAGGGCCGGCAGCTTCACGTCGGCGAAGGCCGCGGTGTCCGTCTCGGCCATGCAGTCCGACACCACCACGAACGGACAGGCGGCCAACGCCTCGCGCACCCGGCCCGCGTCGGGCAGGCTGACCGCAGGGTTGGTGGCCATCACCCACAGCGCCTTGATGCGCCCGTCGGCCACCGCCTCGAACATGTCGATGGCCTTCAGGCCCGGGCCCGGCGCCATCCGCGGGCTGCCCCAGAAGCGCTGAACCCGGGCGCGGGCCACGTCGTCGAAGTCCATGTGGCCGGCCAGGGTCGTGGCCATCCCGCCGGTCTCGCGTCCGCCCATGGCGTTGGGCTGGCCGGTGATCGAGAAGGGGCAGGCGCCCGGCTTGCCGATCCGGCCGGTGGCCAAGTGGACGTTGAGGATCGCCGAGCCCTTGGCGACGCCCTGAGCCGACTGGTTCGCGCCCATAGAGAACAGGCTGACGGTCTTCGGCGTCTCGGCGACCATGGCGTAGAACCGATCCAGGTCGGCCAGCGCCACGCCGCAGTCCGCGGCGACGGCGGCGGGCGACTGGTCGGCGCGGGCCAGTTCGGCCGCGACCTCCTCGAAGCCCGCGACGTGCGCGGCGATATAGGCCCGGTCGATCGCGCCGCGCCGGATCAGGTCGGCCAGCAGGCCGTTCCAGAGCCGCACGTCGGTCTGCGGCGCGATCGCCAGGTGCAGGTCGCAGCCCTCGGCGGTGTCGGTGCGGCGCGGGTCGATCACCACGTGGCGCTGGCCGCGCGCCCGGGCCGCCTCCATACGGCGGAACAGCACCGGATGCGTCCAGGCGGCGTTGTGGCCGGAGAAGATCACCAGGTCGGCGAGGTCGAGGTCCTCATAGCAGCCGGGCACCAGGTCGGCCCCGAACGCCAGCTTGTGCGCCACCACCGCCGAGGCCATGCAGAGCCGCGAATTGGTGTCGATGTTCCCGGAGCCGATGAAGCCCTTCATCAGCTTGTTGGCCGCGTAATAGTCCTCGGTCAGCAGCTGGCCGGAGACGTAGAAGGCCACTGAGTCCGGCCCGTGCCGGGCGATGGCCTCGGCGAACCGCCGCGCCACCAGCGCCGTCGCTTCCGGCCAGGTCGACCGGCGGCCATTCACCACGGGATGCAGCAGCCGCCCCTCAAGGCCCACGGTCGAGCCGAGCGCGGACCCCTTGGAACACAAGCGGCCGAAGTTGGCGGGATGCTCTGCGTCACCCTGGACGCTCAGCCCACGGCCGTCCGCTCGCCCATCAACGCCGCATCCGACGCCGCAGTAGGGACAAGCCGTCTTCGTCATCCTTCTCCCCTTGCGGGAGAAGGTGGCAGCCGAAGGCTGACGGATGAGGGGTCGCGCAAACCTTGCAACCGCGGGGGCGCGTTAGCGCCGATATCTTGGAACCACGGATTACACGGATTTACACGGACGGCGCCGAGCGCTCGGCGGTGCCGAGTCATCTCCGGCCTCATCCGTGCAAATCCGTGTAATCCGTGGTTCCAAATGAGAGCGCCTGCGGCGCGCGCTGACTCGCCAGCCGGAGCGCCACCCCTCATCCGACCGGCTTCGCCGGCCACCTTCTCCGGCAAGGGGAGAAGGATATTGGCGCGCAGCTTCAAACCCGCCCCAGCAGCAGCCGGCCGTCCTCGACGCGGAGCGGGACCACCGGCGCGCAGCCCTTGCCGCGGTCGGCGCCCAGGGGCTCGCCCGTCGCCAGGTCGATGGACCAATTGTGCAGCGGGCACGCCACCGCGTGGCCGTGGACGATCCCCTGGCTGAGCGGCCCGCCCTTGTGTGGACAGGCGTCGCGGAGCGCGAAGACGCGCCCATCGCCGGTGCGGAAGATGGCCACGTCGCCGGTCGGCGTCGGCACGCGCCGCGCACCGCGCACCGGCACGTCGGTTACCGCGCCCACGTCGGTCCAGATCATCGGGTCTCGGACGAGCGCGTTCATGCGAACTCCATGCGGCGGGAAAGCGGGTTGAATTCGTGGCTGTCGCGCCCGGCCACCCGCTCGGCCCAGGGGTCGATGCGGAAGAAGCGCTGCGAATAGGCGAAGCGGTCGTAGAGCGCGCGGCGCGCGTCCGGGTCCTCGATCCGGGCCTTGATCCAGTCGAGCCCGACGCGGTCCATCCACTTGTAGATCCGCTCCAGGTACCAGGCGTTCTCCCGGTAGAGCTGGGTGACCGCGCAGATGGCCCAGACCGCCTCGTCCTCGCTGGCCACCTTGGTGAGGATCTCGGTCCCGCGGATGTGCAGGCCGGCCGCGCCGCCCACGTGGATCTCGTAGCCGCTGTCGACGCAGATCACGCCCACATCCTTGCAGGTCGCCTCGGCGCAGTTCCGCGGGCAGCCCGACACGCCCAGCTTCACCTTGGCCGGGGTCCACGACCCCCACATGAACTTCTCCAGCCGCACGCCCAGGCCCGTGGAGTCCTGGGTGCCGAACCGGCACCAGTCGGTCCCGACGCAGGTCTTCACCGTGCGCAGGCCCTTGGCGTAGGCGTGGCCCGAGACCATGCCGGCGGCGTTCAGGTCGGCCCAGACGGCGGGCAGGTCGTCCTTCTTCACGCCCAGCAGGTCGATGCGCTGGCCGCCGGTGACCTTGACCGTCGGGATCGCGAACTTGTCGACCACGTCGGCGATGGCGCGCAGCTCGTTGGCGCTGGTCACCCCGCCCCACATGCGCGGCACCACCGAATAGGTGCCGTCCTTCTGGATGTTGGCGTGGGCGCGCTCGTTGATGAACCGGCTCTGGCGGTCGTCGCGGTATTCCGCCGGCCAGGCGCACAGCAGGTAGTAGTTCAGCGCCGGCCGGCAGGAGGCGCAGCCGTCGGGCGTCGACCACTCCAGGGCCTGCATGACCGCCAGCGCCGACTTCAGGCCGTCGTCCACAATGGCGCGGCGCACCGTGTCGTGGCCGTGGGAGGTGCAGCCGCAGACCGGCTTGGGCCCGGTCTGGGCCTGGAAGGCGTCGCCCAGGCTGAGCTTCAGCAGCTTCTCCACCAGCGGCGTGCAGGTGCCGCAGGAGGCCGAGGCCTTGGTGACCGCGCGCACCGCGTCCAGGGTGTTCAGCCCCTGGTCGGCGATGGCGGTGGTGATCTGTCCCTTGCACACGCCGTTGCAGCCGCAGACCTCGGCCGCGTCGGCCATGGCCGCAACGGCGGCGCTAGGGTCCAGCCCCCGAAGGCCCTCCGTCGCCGCCTGGCCGAACACCAGGGTCTCGCGGAAGTCGCCGACCGCCTCGCCGGACTTCATCAGGTCGAAGTACCAGGCCCCGTCCGCCGCATCGCCGAACAGCACCGCGCCGGCCACCCTGCCGGCCTCCAGCACGATGCGCTTGTAGACACCCCGCCCGGCGTCGCGGAACACGATGTCCTCGCACCCCTCGCCGCCCAGGTGCTTGCCGGCCGAGAACACGTCGACGCCGGAGACCTTGAGGCGGGTCGACAGCGCCGAGCCCTGGTAGGTCCCTGCCCCGCCGGTCAGCGTCTCGCCCAGGGTGCGGCACATCTCCCAGATCGGCGCCACGAGGCCGTAGCACTGGCCGCGGTGCTCGACGCATTCGCCGATGGCGTAGACGGCCGGGTCGGACGTGCGCAGCGTGTCGTCGACCATGACCCCGCGGCCGACCGTCAGGCCCGCCGCCTTGGCCAGCGCCGTGTTCGGCCGGATGCCGACCGCCATCACCAGGAGATCGCAGTCCAGCACCCGGCCGTCCTTGAGGCGCAGGCCCGTGACGCGGCCGTCGACCCCGAGGATCTCGTCGGACTGGGCTTCCAGAACGGTGGTGACCCCCTTGGCGGCCAGCGCCTCGGTCAGCAGGAACCCCGCCGAGGCGTCGAGCTGGCGCTCCATCAGCACGTCCAGCAGGTGGACGACGGTGGCCGACATGCCGCGCTTGGAAAGGCCGTAGGCCGCCTCGATGCCCAGCAGGCCACCGCCGATGACCACCGCGCGACTGCCGGGTATCGCCGCAGCGGCGGTCATGGCCTCCACGTCATCGAAGTCGCGGAAGGTGACGACGCCCGCCAGATCCGAACCCGGAAGCGGCAGACGAATAGGATCTGACCCGGTGGCCAGGATGAGCCGGTCGTACGGCCAAGCTTGGCCGTCCGCCACACGTATCACTTGTGACGCGAGTTCTATCGCCTCAACCGCGAGTCCTGCATGTAGTGTGATGCCGTTGTCGCGGTACCAGGTCTCGTCGTTGATCACGATATCGGCGAAAGATTTCTCCCCCGCCAGCACCGGCGACAGCATGATCCTGTCGTAGTTCACTCGCGGCTCGGCGCCGAAGATGCTGATCTCGTAGCGGTCCGGATCGCGCTTCAGCACTTCCTGCACCGCCCGGCAGCCGGCCATGCCGTTGCCGATGACGACAAGCTTTTCCTTGGGCATCAAGGGTCCCCTAAAGCCGCAGCGCCGAGGTCGCGGCGCCGGCCAGTTCGGGCCAGGTCTTGCGCCAGCGCGCCTTCACCCCGGTCAGGCCGATCAAGGCGGCCAGCGCCAGGACGGCGAAGGCCAGCAGGCCGGCCTGGTAGGAGCCGGTCAGCTGCTTGGCCCAGCCCAGGCTGGAGGCCAGGTAGAAGCCACCCGCCCCGCCGGTCGCGCCGACTAGGCCGGTGACCACGCCGATCTCCTTGCCGAACCGCTGCGGGGCGAGCTGGAACACCGCCCCGTTGCCGGCGCCCAGCGCCATCATCGTGAACATCATCAGGCCCAGCGCGAGCCAGGGGCTGGCCTGCGGGAAGCTGACCAGGGCCAGGCCCAGGGCCGCCAGCAGGTAGACCACCGACAACGCCCTCACCCCGCCGAACCGGTCGGCCAGCGCCCCGCCCACCGGGCGGATGAACGAGCCCGCGAAGACGCAGGCCGAGGTGAAGAAGCCGGCGATCACCGGCGTCAGGCCGTACTCGGCGTTGAAGTAGATCGTCAGCGAGGACGACAGACCGACGAAGCCGCCGAAGGTCACGCCGTAGAGGGCCATCAGCCACCAGGCGTCGCGCGTCTTCAGCACGTCCATGTACTCGGCCAGGCGCTTGGGCGGCGGGCGGTTCGGCGCGTCCTTGGCGAACAGGATGTAGACCACCAGGGCGACGCTGAGCGGCAGGGCCGCGAGGCCGATGACGTTCTGCCAGCCGTACAGCTGCGCCAGGCCCGGCGCGAACAGCGCGGCCAGCGCCGTGCCCGAGTTGCCGGCGCCGGCGATGCCCAGCGCCAGGCCCTGGTGCTCCGGCGGATACCAGCGCGAGGCCAGCGGCAGGGCCACGGCGAACGAGGCGCCGGCCACGCCCAGCAGCAGGCCCAGCACCAGCACCTGGTTGTAGCTGTGGACGCCCAGCATCCAGGCCAGCGCCAGGCCGGCCAGCACCAGGACCTGCCCGATGATCCCGGTCGTCTTGGGTCCGATGTGATCGACGGCCACGCCGGCGACCAGCCGCAGCACGGCGCCCGAGAGCACCGGCACGGCCACCATCAGCCCCTTCTGCGCCGGGCTGAGCCCGAAGCTCTTGGAGATGGCGACGCCCAGCGGCCCGAGCAGGACCCAGGTCATGAAGCTGAGGTCGAAATAGAGGAAGGCGGAAAGCAGCGTCGGGGTGTGCCCCGACTTGAGGAAGCTACGGCTGACCATGTTGAAGCCCTGGCTGAAGGTGGACGAAGGCGGCGTCGCCGGGTGCGTGAGCGGCTCGTCGTCGAGCCGGTCCGGGGGCCGCGAACGCCGTTGTCCTGGGCCTGAGATCAGAGGAAGGCCTGCGTGGGACCCGTTGTCACGCGGTCCGGAGGCCGGGGCCCGCGCCTTCGTGTTGCAGTGCAGTATTTGGGCGCCGGCGACCGGGCCGGCGCCTGAAAAACGCGCTCAGAGCCGGTACTCCAGGGTAAACCACACCTTGGTGCGCGACGCGGGCGGGCTCGCCGCGCCGGGCGGAACGCGGGCGGCCCGCTCGAAGTCGGCGTACTTGATCGCGGCCGTCAGCCTGGGATGCACCTGCGCCTGCACCTGGGCATCCCACTCGCGCCCCACCGCGGCCCCGGTCCGCTGGCCGTCGAAGTCGTGGTAGCGCACCAGTACGCCGACCTTGGACACGCCGCCCCAGCGCCACGCCGGCTTTACCTCGAGCGTCAGGTTGCGGTCCTCGATCCCGTCCACGAACCCCTTGTTGCCGCCGGCCGCCTGGACGAACGCGTCGGCCCAGCCCTGGAAGGCGTGGGTGGTGGCCAGCGGCGTGGTGAACCCGCGCACGCCGTTGCCCTCCAGCGATTCGAAGCCGGCCCGGACCGTGGCGATCCCGTAGGCGGCCGCCACGTCCGCGCCCCAGTAATCGAGGCTGTAGCCGGCGGTGTTGCGCCGATAGTCCCGCTGGTTGGCGTAGGTGGCGTTGTAGCTCAGCGCGACCGGGCCGGCCTTGGCCTTGCCCGACGCCTTCAGCCCCTTGGTGACCGACGAATTGGCCGCCGCGTTGCCGAAGTCGAGCACATAGGCGAAGGCCTCCAGCCGCAGAGGCTCGGCCACGGTCCAGGCAACGTTCGCCAGGTGGCTATCGGAATCCCAGTCGCGCTGCTCGCCAAGCACCCGGTTCACGTGGGTGACATAGGCGTAGGTGGCCTTCACCGGCCCCCAGGTCCCGTCCAGCCGCAGCGCGTCGAAGGTCTGTTCGTCCTGCCGCCAGCCGGCGTTGCCGATGAAGCGCTGGTCGTCGATCAGGATGCGCTGGCGCCCGGCCGTCGCCTGGAAGGCCTTGCTGGGCGTCCAGGTCAGCTGCAGGCGGTTCAGCTCCGTCACCTCCGGGTCGTTGATCGCGGGATAGCGCACCTTGTCGGCGCCGTTCAGCGGCGGTGTCGCGGCGCCCGGCGTGTTGACGGCGTAGCGCTCGGGCCCGATCCGCCGGACGTCCTCGAACTCGACCAGGCCCTTCACGCCCTTGAAGGCGGCGGTCTCCCAGCCCAGCCGGGTGCGCACCGTGAACGCCTCCCCGTTCTCAGTCAGCACGGCGGTCCGCGTCTGGTCGACGAACTCGTAGCGCGCCCGCACCTCCAGCAGCAGCTTGCCGCCGGCGATGGCGTCGCCGAGCGTGGCCGGGGGCGGCGCGGGCGGGGCCGCGGCGCAGGCCCCCGCCCAGCCCAGGCAGGCGGCGCCGGCGGCGCCCCGCAGCAGCATCTTCGTCGTCGTCATCGGGTCCTCCTCGGGCCAAAAAAAGACGTCCGCCCGGGGTGGGAGCCCCGTGCGGACGTCGGTGTCCGTTCAGATCGGCCGGTCAGCGGCCGGCGCGCGACTTCATCGTCCCGCGCTGAGGGCCGGAGGTCCGCACGGGCGCCGCGTCCGGGGCAAGCCGCCCGGCCAGCACCGGGCCGGAAAACCCGGCCGGGGCGCGCCGATGCCTGGCGGGCGGGCGCCCGGACCGGCCGCCGCGCCCAAGATCTGGGCGCTCAGGCCCCGACGATCCGGCTCATCGCGCCCTGGGCCGCGTGCCGCCGAGCGTCGGCCAGGCGGAATTCGCCCGCCGTGCTGTAGCCCTTCAGCGACTCCGGCGGGGCGACGACCGGCAGGCCCAGCGCCCGGGCCGCCGTCGCGTGCAGGTCCGGCCGGTAGACCCGCCGCGCCAGGGCCGCGATGTCGACGTCGGCCGGGATATGGCCCCACCGCATCATCTGCGCCGCCAGCCAGCCGGCATGGACCGGCGCCGGAACGCTGGCCCCGTCCGCGTGGAAGATCATGTCGCCCAGCGAGCGCCGGATCACCTCGGGCGCCGCGCCCACATGCCGGGGCTCGGCCAGGATCGCCGCCAGCTCGTCGCGGTTCTCGTCGGCCCAGGCCGAGGCGCGCAGCAGCGCCCGCAGCAGCGCCTGCAGGGTGTCCGGCTCGTCCCGCGCCCACGCCTCGGTGACGGCGAACACCTTGTCCGGCGTCCGGGCCCACAGCTGCCCGCCCCGCGCGACGATCAGCCCGGCCCCGGCCGCCTCGGCGGCGCTGTCCCACGGCTCGGTGACGCAGAACCCTTCGACCACCCCGCCCACCAGCAGCTCGGTCATCCGCGAGGGCGGCGCCACGGTCAGGCGCACGTCGCGGTCGGGGTCAACGCCGGCCCGCGCCAGCCAGTCGCGCAGCAGGTAGGCGTGCGTCGAGAACGGGAACACCACCGCCAGGGTCAGCGGGCTCGCGCCCTCGTCGCGCCGCCGCGCCACCAGCCGCGCCAGCCCTTCGGCGCCCGTCCCCTCGCCCAGCGCCGTCGCGAGGCGCGAGGCCAGGGTGATCGCCGGCCCGTTCAGATTGAGCGCGAACGGCGCGACCAGGGGCGTGGGCTCGCCCCCCGAGGCGCCCAGGGTGATGGCCAGGGCGGCCGGCGACAGCATGTGCGCGCCGTGCAGGGCGCCGACGCTGATCTTGTCGCGCATGGTCGCCCAGGAAACCTCGCGGCTCAGCGCCACGTCCAGGCCCTCGTCGGCGAAGAACCCCTTCACGTCGGCCACGATCATCGCAGCGGCGTCGTTGAGGGCCACGAACCCCAGGCGCAGGCACTGGCCGCTCATGGCGCGTTTCCCTTCAGTACGCCGGCGAAGGCCAGCAGATCGGCGGCCACGGCGCCTAGGGGCCGACCGGTGTCCATGGAAAGCTTGCGCAGCAGCTTGTAGGCGGCGTCCTCGTCCAGCCCGCGCTCCTTCATCAAGAGCGCCTTGGCCCGTTCGACCGACTTGCGCGACGCCAGGTCGGCCTTGGCCTTCTCCAGGTCCTGGCGCAGGCCGTTCATCAGCTGGAACCGGCTCATCGCCACTTCCAGCACCGAACGCACGCGGGCCGCCGACAGGCCGTCCACCACATAGGCCGACACCCCGGCGCGCACGGCCTGCTCGGCCAGGCCCGGCTCGGAGCGGTCGACGAACATCACCACCGGCCGCGGCGTCGCCGCCGTCGCCTCGCGCAGGCTCTCGATGGTGTCGCGGTCCGGGCTGTCGGAGGCCACGACGATGCAGTCCGGCGCGAACACCGACGCCTCGACCTCGTCGAACCGCGCGGCGTGGCGAACCTCCAGCGGCTCCACGCCGGCGAGGCCCTCCGCGACCAGGGCCGCGCGCGCCGGGTCAGGATCCACCACCAAGACTCGCATCGGGGCCGACTAAGCGGTGGCGGACGCCCAGACAGCAGCGCTTACGGTCCCGAAGGGCGGCGCATAGGGCCAGCGCCGAAATCCCGATCACCCGGCGCCGCGCTTTTGGGCGCCCAGGGCCACGACCCGGGCGACGTCGTGGTCATCCGCCCGATATCCGCGGGCCGTGGCGCTCATGACACTCCTGAGACACCATAAAGTTGAGCCTCAAAGACGCGTCGCACGTTCGACATACAGAGCAGAATTCGGTTCTACTTCTGATGTGTCTCCGGAAAAAACGGATCACAGTGTTGTGTGACCTCCGCCTTCCGGCTAGCGCCGAGCTCCCGCGTAGGTAGAAATTTCACCTGCGGGGAGCGTTCACGGCTGGGGGACCTTTGGTTGGAAAGGTTGGCGATCCACCTGTTTGGAGACTTCCGCGTACGAGGTCCGTCGAACGCGCTGCTCAGGTTCCCCACGCGAAAATCCAAGGCGCTGCTGGCCTGCATCGCGCTCAAGCGCGAGCAGCGGGCGCTGCGCGTCTCGCTGGCCGGCGAGCTGTGGCCCGACGCGCCGGAGGACCGCGCCCAGCGGGCGTTGAACACCGAGGTCTGGCGGCTGCGCACCGCCCTGCGCGACGGCGGGGCCGACCCCGACCGGCTGCTGGAGACGTCGTTCGACACCCTGGGCCTGGCGCCCGGCGCCGATATCTGGGTGGACGTCGCCGCGTTCGAGCGCGCCACCGTCGACCTGGCCCGGTTCGAGGCCCGCCTGCCGTCCGACGCCGCCGTGGTCGACGGCCTGGCCCAGGCGGTCGGGCTCTATTCGGGCGACCTGATGGAGGGCGTCTACGAGGAGTGGTGCCTGGTCCACCGCGAGACCTACCGGGCCCGCCTGATCGCCGCGCTGGAGGTGCTGCTGCGGGTGCGGATGGAGGAGCATCACTGGGAGGAAGCGATCGACTACGGCCGTCGCCTGCTGGCCATCGACCCGCTGCTGGAGCACGTGCACCGGGCGCTGATGCGCTGCCAGTACATCCGCGGCAACCGCGCCGCGGCGCTCAAGCAGTACGAGGCCTGCGTCGTCGTCCTTCGCGACGAACTGGGCGTGCAGCCGATGGAGGACACCCGGGCCGCCTACAAGACCATCATGGCCGCGACGCCCTGGGCGCCGCGCACCGTCGCCCCGGCGGAGCCTCGCGCCCTGCCCGCGATCATCCCCTTCGACGAGGCGGTCCCGTTGGAACCAACGCCGGCCGAGAAGATCGACTATGCGCTGGCCAATCTGTCGACCGCGCGCACGTGGCTTGAGGACGCCGGCCGCACCCTGCGCACCCCGCCCGGCTGAGCCGTGGCCGCACGCCCAAAGCCTCCCGAACCGCAGACTCCCGGCCGCCTCGCGCGGCCGTTTTCTTGCCGGTCACAAACCCATGGCCAGGCTTGTGACCGGCTTGTGATCGGCCTGGGAGCCGCCTGTGTCCCGGCGGGATCAGGGTGCGTCGAAACGTCCCCAGGGACGGTGGGCTCGGACGCCATGAATCAGGAACGGCGATGGCAGGAAAGCTCGGACCAAAGGAGGGCGGCCTCGGCACGAGGCGGCTCGGCCATCGCTTTGTCGTCGTGGTCTACGGCGACGCCACCGAGGCGGACCAGGACTGGCCCGGCCACGTCGTCCACGTCCCCACCACCGTCGAGGCCGAGCCCGAGATCCGGGTGGCCTTCGCGCAGGTCGAGCGCCTGCCCGGCATCCTTCGCCAGCTCATCGACAACGCCCGGCCGGCCAAGGCCCGGAGCGCCGGATGACATGAGCCGGTCCCCCGAACGCTCTTCCAAGAGGTGATCACCATGGTTGCGCAGATCCGCCCCAACCGGCTGGACGTCAACGACCGCTTCCCGATGCTGGGCTTCACGATCCGCACCGACGGCGCCCCGCAGCGCGCCGAGGTGGCCATCGCGACCGAGCCGAGCCTGCTGGGCCCGCAGGGCAAGGCCCGCCGCACCAGCTCCAACTTCTATTCGAGCCGCGCCGGCGGCGCGCTCAACGTGCCCCGCGGCGAAGCCGTCTATGTGGTGCCGCCCGAGGTCCTGGCGCGTTTCGTGGGGGCCGAGCGCCTCTACTTCGGCCTGGCGGTCGCTCCCGCCGGCAATGGCGCGGCCTACCAGGTCGCGGCAATGCCCACCGAGTCCAGCCCGTACATCTCGCTGGTCAACCTGACCGACCGCGCGCTGCGCCGCGTCCGCGTCATGCCCAACCGCCAGCAGCGCACCGCAGGCTACGGCGAGGCCGGCCAGGGCGGCCTGGAGTGGGCCGGCGACGCGGCCACGCCCGGCGCCGAACCGACCAAGGCGGCGAACGGCGCGAACGCCGCTGCGCCCGCCCCCACGAACGGGGCCACCACCCCGGCGGCCGCGCCCTATGACGACGGCTTCGGCCCGCTGCCCACCGCCAATGCGCCGGCCCCCAGCGCCAGCGTTCCCCCGCCGCCGGCCAGCGCGGCCCCCGCCCCGAGCGGCGGCGCGCCAGCCACGGCCTCGTCCTACTACGGCCGCGCCATGGACGCGGACGGCGACACGGACGGCGCGAAGACGGTCGACATCAAGGCCTCCGGAACCCCGGTCCCCGTCACCCCGCCGCCCATCTTCACCATCGACGGCTGGAAGCGTGAGCTGCTGATCGGCGCGGTCGAAGTGCTGACCGGCCCGGTCGGCGCGTTCATCGCCGGCCTGCGCAGCTCCGCCCAGCTGTTAGGCGTGTCCATCGGTTTCGGCCCGGCGGTCGGCGCGGGCTTCATGAGCGGCGCCGGTCTGGGCGTCGGCCTGATCTTCGGCCCCAAGGGCGAGCTCGGCGCCTACGGCTCGGTCGAGCTGGACGTCGGCTTCATCTCCTCGCTCAGCGCCACCCTCCAGGTGACGGTCGTGAAGGGCGGCATCGACGCCTTCAACGGCTGGAGCAACGCGGTCGCGATCAGCGGCGGCGAAGAGATCGTCGGCGGCGCCTCGATCCTGTTCAACGAGAAGCGCGAGTTCTGCGGCGTCACCGTGCAGGCGGGCGTTGGCGCCGGCCTGTCGCCGGTCGACATCTACGTCTCCGCCCAGCAGTCGCGCGCCGTGCAGGTCATGTCGCTGGCGCTCGGGTACGGCCGCCAGGACCAGTTCAGCTACCGCGGCGCGCGCCGTCCGGCGGCGGTGTGGTCGAAGTCGATGGCCGCGGCCCGCACCCTGGGCGACGACCCGCTGGCCGTGGACATCAAGTACCGGATGTTCATCCCCTCGCCGCTGATCGACAGCCCGACGGCGGTGTTCGGCGGCGACGGACGCGGCTTCTCCTACGCCGGCGGCACCAGCCGCGGCGAGATCCACGCCACCGTACGGCTGACCGACGGTGGCGGCATCGCCGGCATCGACATCATCGACCGGCACTGGGGCGAGAGCACCGGCTACGCCACCAGCGATTCCTTCCACCCCGAGGGCAAGCCCGACTGGTGGCTGGAGAAGGTCGACGGCGCACAGCCGACCGAGCGCAAGACGCTGCAGGTCACCGACGACAACCTCAACATCGCCGCCGGCGCCAGCACGCGCCGCTCGATCCAGACCGCGATCGAAGGCTCCTCGGTGGTGACCATCACCGCCGCCGGCGCCCTGCCGCTGTCGATGACCGCCCCCGAGATCGACGCCACCATGTCGGTGTTCCTGCGGGTCAACGGCGGGGTCGTCGAGGCCAAGGTCGACGGCAGCCACGACGGCTTCCCGTGTCACGAGCTCTATGTGAACGGCAAGCGGCTCTACGGCTACGACCCGGTCGCCGCCGGCAACGGCCCCACCGCCCTGCTTCCGCCCGAAGACATCGAGGCCACCACCAACTGGACGACGGTCGCCACCATCGGCGCGACCAGCCAGGGCCTGGCGGCGCGGACCCAGTCCGCGCGGGGCCTCGACGCCACCGACACCTCCTGGTCCCTGAACTGGGACGAGGTCGATCTGATCCCGCAGCCCACCGACAACAGCTGCTGGGCGGCCGCAGCCGCCATGGTGATGGGCTGGCGCGACCGGCAGAGCATCACGCCGGAGTCGGTCGCCACCACCTGCAACCTGCCGATCTCCGACGGCCTGCTGTTCGGCGCGGAACAGGCCGCCGCCAACGCCCTGGGCCTCGAGGCCGAGCAACCCGCCTGCTACTCGGCAGACGGCTTCAAGAACCTGCTGGAGACCTACGGCCCACTGTGGATCTCGTCGGTCATGCCCGGCAACCACGCCACCGTCGTCACCGGTATGTACAACGACGGGACCGACATCTACGTCCGCATCAGCGATCCCTGGGACCGTCCCGCCGGCACGCCCGGTTCGCCCGGAACCCACCTGAACACCCATGTCACCGGCAGCCGCTACATCATGCGGTGGGAGGAGCTGATGCGGGAGTACGAGCTGGGCGCGGGCCGCCCGGCGGGAACGCTGCAGATCCTGCACTCGCCGGCCTCGGCTGTCGCTGGCCGCTCGCCCAACCGGGTCGACGGTAAGAGCGCCGGCTACGCCCAGTCCCTCGGCGGCGGCGTCTATTCGCTGAACTGGGACGACGTGCAACTGCTGGCCCAGCCCACCAACCTCGGCTGCTGGGCGACGGCCGGCGCGATGCTGATCGGCTGGCGCGACAGCAAGAGCATCTCGCCCAAGGCCATCGCCGACCAGTGCGGCCGCACCCTGGACAAGGTGCTGAACTTCACGGCCGTCCAGGCCTTCGCCGACGCCCTCGATCTGGAGACGGAAAACCCCGCCTGCTACACCGAGGACGGCTTCAAGAGCATGATCCAGTCCTACGGGCCGCTGTGGGTGACCGTCGAGGTCCCGACGACGGACGGCGGCACGTTCATCCATGCGGTGCTGGTGACCGGCATGTATTCCGACGGCATCGA
Organism: uncultured Phenylobacterium sp.; assembly: GCA_966096115.1. Taxonomy (GTDB): domain Bacteria; phylum Pseudomonadota; class Alphaproteobacteria; order Caulobacterales; family Caulobacteraceae; genus Phenylobacterium. The sequence continues at coordinate 1,493 of CBHTUE010000005.1, read as the reverse complement.
GACCTACGTCCGCGTCACCGATCCGTGGGATCGCGTCGTCGGCACACCGGGCGCCCCGGGGGCCGAGACCCGCAACCACCTGACGGGCAGCCGCTACATCATGACCTACGCGGACTTCCAGCGGGAGTACGAGTCCTCGGCCACCAACGCCCCGCCCGGGACCCTCTGGATCGTCCACGCCAAGTCCTCGGCGACCGCGCTGCGCATGCCGAACACCACGGTCGGGACCAGCCCGGGCTACGCCCAGGGTTTGGCCGCGCGCGCGCTCAACGCCCCGATGCTGGCCAGCCTGCAGTTCTCCGCCACCGCTTGGCCGGCCTCGGCGCCCGAGACGCTCACCCGCGAGTGCGACGAGCTGCTGCCCGAGGACCAGAAGGTGGCCTACTGGAAGGGCCTGCTGGACGGCCTGGTCGGCCCGCAGACGGCCGCCAAGCTGCGCGACCTGCCGGCGGTGGCCAAAGACCGCGGCTGGACGGTGGCGGTCGGCGCCGGCGCCACGCCGGGCGTCGCCCTGGTCAGCGCCATCGGCTCCGGCCTCGCCATCGACCCGTCGAGCCAGCCCTACACCTTCGGCATCGGCCGGCTGGACGGCGGCCCCCCCGCCGATCCGTTCGAGCCGAAAGCCATGGCCGCCGTCACCGACGGCAAGCCGCAGATCACCATCGTCGAGGGCGACACCCGCGCCCTGATGCGCTTCGGCCTGGCCTGCGCCTTCCGCACCCAGGACAAGCGGGTGCGCAACGGCGCGGCGATCCTGGACCCCGCCGGCAACTTCGTCGGCGCGACGTTCCAGCTCGAGGTCAACGGCCTGAAGGCCGAGGACATCATGGACTCGATCAAGCTCGGCTACGCCCAGACGCCGGCCAGGTTCGGCACCTTCTCCAAGCCCATGGGCTTGGCGCAGGGCCGCAGCCGCTCCAGCGTCCGCGCGCTCGGCGACGAGCCGCCGGTCGGGACCACCGCCACCCGCGTCCAAAAGGAGCAAGGGGGCGTGAAGTTCGACCTCGCCCAGCTCTCCGGGCTGGTCCAGCCGCAGACCGTGCCGATGGTGGCGATCAACACTCCGCTGCCGGGCCGCCGCATCGTGCTGAACGACTGGCCGTACCTTGACGGGCCGGGCGGCCGTACGCACGGCGACGTCTCCATCGACTGGGCCTACGCGGCCGGCTCGGTGGGCAACATCGTCACCGACGTGGCCGGCGCTGCGGCGCTCGACAACACCAGCCTGACTGTCACCACCAACATCTGGCCGGTCACCACCGTGGTCGACCCGATGGTGGCCGCGGTCTGCATCTGCGCCCGCTTCGTGTTCAGCCGCGCCGGCCAGCCCGACCAGGTCGCGGTCACGGAGGTCACCGTCTTCGGCGACGGCCGCGATCCGCAGCGGGTCAACCGCCAGGAACAGGCGCAGCCCACAATGCCCGCCTCCCCCATCGGCGCCTACTGATCCGGAGCATGAGCCGTGGCCGGCCAGCGTAATCTGTCGCGACTGA